>JAGWBV010000004.1:0-54408 GCA_021295715.1 Candidatus Poribacteria bacterium
CCTCTCGGGTTGTATGTTTCCCCTTCCACATCACAGTATCCAAGTTTGATAGAGACTTGGGGAGCATCCTTGCGTCTGCACCCACCACAGATACAGACCTTTTACTAACATTGTTTCGGCTGCCACGCCGAGATACCGCGATATTGTGTGTAGAAAGTGGTTTAACTTGTGGAGTGGACGTTTGGAAACCTGCGCTTCGCACAGGTCCCCCAAACTTCAGTTGGGGGTCACTGACGCCTTGTCTTTTCAACCACCGTCCGATCCTCCTTTATCCCCATTTTTGTATAGTCTATTTTAACATAGTCTGCCGGAATTTGTCAAAGGTTCTTTACTACCGAAAAATCGCCAATTTCTCCAGATACGTGTATGTTTCTCCCTTTGAAACAACCGTGATATGGCAGATATAAACACCTGGAGATACCGCCAATCCATAGGAGGTTTGCTGATTCCACCATGTCCGCCAGATACGTTCATCGAACCTGTCAGCGACCCCTTCAATCCGCTTTATCAGATTACCGCCCGAATCATAGATGAGTACCTGTAGGTCTGTTATACCTACATTTGCGGCAACCCGAAATTCAGTCAAACCGTCTGAACGCGCTGGGTTCGGAAAAACGATCACATCTTCCCAAGCAAACGCCTGTGTTAAAACAACGGACTTCGCGACTGAGACTGCGCCCAGCGGATAGCGCGCCGTCACGCGAAGAGTGTTCTCTCCTGGGTGTAACGGCACTGTTGCAGTATAGGTTTGCATCTCTCGATCCAAAACCGCCAACGTCTGACTCGGATAAACAATAATATCTATTGGAAAACCTGAACGAAAGGTCCCTTTAATTTTTAATGGATTTTCATTTGTCGTTGATGGAACTTCCAATGTTACGTCTGGAATCTGCCGCGTTGGATGGAACATAGACGTGAGCAGACCGTCCACTGTGACAAGCACAAGTTGCGTTACCTTTCTCACCAGACCAAAATTAACCTTATCCACAGTATCACGGGACGTGTGATAAAAAGGATTGGCGTTGTAGTTTTGAGAATCCCGCCACGGCGTAGAACTCTCAGTTAAAGTGACAGCATCATAACCACCATCCCAGAACGATTTGTGAGAGGAAATATCAACGAATTCATCTTGGGTGCGACGAATCTTTAAGCCGACGTTATACCATGTATTTGCAATTATGAGCGCACGGCTTATCCAAGCAGAATCGTTGTTGGTAACAATTTCAACAAGATCGGTTTTCCAATTGAAACCCAACATGTCCAGATTAAAAACACCGACAATCCTTTTCGGAACAAGGTCAGTCTCACCACTCCTCCTTGTAGCGGAAGCCTCCCGAACATAGTGCCGACTCCCAAGGGAACCGAGTTCCTCACCCCCGAACGCGATAAACCGTATCTCGTGTTCATATTCGTAGCGACTTAACAAATAAGCAATTTCCAGCATCGCAGCAACACCCGTCCCGTTATCATTTGCCCCCGGTGCAGTGGAGATTAATGGATTCCAATTCGGTTCACGCACAGCTTGCGTGTCATAATGCGCACAGATGATAAAGATACGGTTGCTGGATGAAGTCGGCATTGCTGGTAGAACAGCGGTTATGTTCCTGATGCCGCCAAACACTTGTTCACTGACTTTCAAACGCGGAGAACGGCGAAACTCACGCATAATGTAATGCACAATGTCATCCGTCGCCTCGCGGTGGTGTGCGTTACGTGTGTGATGGGGACGCAAGTTATGTCTTGATGAAGCGTTTTCCTGCAACGCCATGACCTGTGCTTCAAGCGCGTCGGATTGCACTAACGTGAGCAGTTCATCGCCACGACTCAAGGGTTGAGTACCCTCTTCCGCCATAACAGGAAAGGAGATAAATATAACAAGGAAGAAAATTAGGTGGATCTTTAGAGTAGCGTGTAGGTTCCGTCTTAATTGCCTTGACATAAGAACGAAAATTGGATATCCTATTTAAGAATTGTTTCATATTATAACAGATTCTATTGGCATTGTAAACAAGAGAGAACCAAATCACCAGGGCCATTCAATTTTCGGTTTTTTGGGCATTTTCTGGGAGTCATCGCGACCGGCAGTTCGTTTCTACAGCAATGCATCGGGAAGCTGAAGTCTTTTCTGCACATCTGCCGACGCAAAATAACTGCGAAAACGCAGCCTGCAACAACGGCGCAGGCGACTCAAACACGAAAACTGTCAAAGTCCAAACCTACTCCATCAAACCGCAAGGAATAATTGAAAGAATGCCAGCAAATCTACCCCCGACCTACTATAAACTCAAGCACCAGCACGAAGCCGCCAAGACAGATGAAGAGCGACTGAGCCTGTTAGAGGAAATGTTACGGATCATCCCGAAACATAAAGGTTCAGAAAAGGTGGTCTCTGATATTCGTCGCCGTATCGCCAGACACAAGAGAGGTCCAGCAGAAAAAGGGGGCAAGGGTGCCAGTAAAAGAAGTTACAGCGAACACATTCCAAAGCAGGGAGCCGGACAGATCGTCCTCATAGGACCCCCGAACGGCGGTAAATCGCAAATCCTATCAAGCTTTACGAATGCCAAAATAGAGGTATCACTAACCCCCTATACGACGACTCTGCCAACTGTCGGAATGCTACGTTATGAAAATATCCAATTCCAGCTCATTGATACGCCATCTCTTATGCTGGACTTCATTTCATCAACAGTTCTGACGCTCACTCGCAATGCTGACCTTGTTCTGCCGATTGTAAGCCTCGCGAGCGATAACTTATTGGATGATCTCGATATGGTGGTAGCGTTTCTTAAGGAGGCAGACTGCGACACGCCGGAGAATGGACATCTCGTTGTCGCCAATCAACTCGATGCGGCAGGCGCAGAAGAGCGATTGGAAATTCTTAAAGAATTCTACGACGAAACGTTTCAAATTTATCCGATTTCTGCCGAAACGGGTGCAGGCAAAGAGACTTTATCGCAAGCACTCTATGCAGAATTGGACATCTTGCGCATTTATCCCAAGGCACCCGGCAAAACCACAGAACGCGATGATCCCATCGTTCTCCCTATAGGCTCAACCGTGCTTGACGCCGCTATGGAGTTACACAAAGATTTTGCCGAATTTAGGTTCGCACGGATATGGGGACCCCACTGGCACGATGGACAATCTGTCAGTCGCAATGATGTCATTTACGATGGCGATGTGGTTGAATTTCATTTGTAGTTACGGAGGTAAACTATGTTAATCAAAATTCAAAAATCAGAAAATAGTGACGGAATTTCCTTTACGAAGAATATTTTAGAAGCAGCCCAGATAAACGTAGGTGATGAAGTACAGGTAACAATTCAGAACGGACGAATTATCATTGAAACGGCAATCAGAACACGTAGACGTACTGATTTGAAAGCACTCCTTGCTCAAATGCCAGAGGACTACCAGCCAGAAGAATTCGACTGGGGCAAACCTGTAGGGAAAGAGGAATGGTAGATGCCCAATTATATTCCACAGGCAGGGGATTTCGTGCGCCTCACCTTCGACCCACAATCAGGATATGAACAAAGAGGTAGGCGCCCCGCGCTGGTAGTCAGCAATACCTTATTTAATGCCCGGACTCAACTTGCCATGGTATGTCCGATAACCAACACCTTTAGGAATGTTCCATTCCATGTTAAAGTTCCCAGTGATTCTTCACTGACTGGGTACATCATGGTAGAGCAGATTAAATCTGTTGATTACGTTAGCCGCCAGGTGCAGTTCCTTGAAAAAGCATCCAATTGGGTACTTGACGAGGTACTAAGCATTTTGGAAGCGTGTCTATATTAGTTTTCCTAAGCACATAGACTCATGAGGACAAGCCGTAGGTTGATGCAATGAAAAATAGAAGAACCTCTCCATATCTCATATACTCACTCATCATCCACGTTACACTGCTATTCGTAATGTGGTGGGTGGCTCCCCAGCAAGTGCCTGTGCTACCGTTCTATGACGAGATAGAAGCTTCAATAACCCACGTTGAACGACCCCCACTCCCGATTAAACAACTCCCCGTTGTTGAACCTACCGCACCCGTCGTCGAAAAAGAGAAACCCAAACCACCACCGAAACCGAAAGCGGGTTTGAGCGCATCTTGGCAATTGCAAGCTCAAGACGTATCAGAAGTTGCAAATCTCGAAACACGTAGACAGGAGAACACAAATCGAGCGCGACAGATCGGAGACGGGTTATCGCAACTGAATCCTGTTGTAGGGAAGCAGACTGGCTATGCTCCCGAAAGCCGATTAGCAGTAAAATCACTCGATCAACCAACGGTTACCTTGCCCTCCACACCCGAAACAGATTACGTGGCACCGCAAGGAGAAATCAACCGAATTTCTTTAGACACCGATGGCACCTTATTGGATGGCACCTCACCAACTGTTGACGCACCGAAGATTCACTACGGCAGTGAACGCGGGGACGCGCTTCGGGCAACTGGTATGGGCAACTCTTGGGGCGGCGGTGGCACATCCGGCGGAGGCAACGTAGGTGGCGTTTTCGTCTATATGATGAAAGACATCGCTCGGACGCTGGCAGAAGCAAGCGTGACGAAAAAAGTTGATGTTGTTTTTGTTCTTGATGAAACGGCAAGTATGACAGATAACATCCGTGGCATTCGTGCTTATGTCGATTTTCTGTTTGAGGCGTTTGACCGAGAAGGGCATGATGCCACTTTTGGATTGGTGACCTTTACAGATGAAACAAGGAAATATGGAAGCACTGACGACCTCGGAACCTTCAAGAACTGGCTTTTTAAAATAGGTGTTGATGGCGGTGGAGACATCGCAGAAGCCGGTTTAGACGGACTTATGACTGCGGTAACAGAGACCAAATTCCGAAAAGGCGCGCAACGGTTCATTGTGCTCGCAAGTGACGGTGCTTTTCACGATGCTGACTACGATGGAAAGTCTCCTTACAGCCTCGATCAGGTCATTGAAACCTTACAAAACGCACAAGTTCGTGTTGATGTCATCGGAATCGATTATTTACCAATCCGGCAAATCGCGCTCGCAACAGGTGGAACATGGCGCGCCATTCCGGGTAGAGGCTACCTGGAATATGTGCCGCCGCTAACCTTGACAGTGAAACTGTTCTCAAAATTGGGCACACTTAACCTTGAAAACGGGCAGATGGACGACATAATTACCGTCTATATCAATAATCCACCGCGTCCTAAGCAACTCACCTTGACATGGAAAGTCCTTAACCCTTTAGGAGAAAGGTGTTACGGTCCATTCACCGAGAGAAAAATCATCCCAGATGATGGTTCAGCACAGGTAGAATTGAGATCCAAACTGGATAGCGAAGTCTTTCAGACAATGCCGGGGATTTATACCGTCATCTATCGACTTGAAAATGAACAGGGACATCAAAGTATCCTACGTCGGACCCTGACGTTCTAACTTTAGAAGTGGATATTCATTAAATAAAAAACGGGCTTGATTCCCGAGACGCAGGTTATTCACCCGCAAGGTAAATTAAAAATATGAAAGACCAGATTTTTGAACAGTGTCGCCGTCATTTCAATGACATCGTTGCCATCCGACGGGACATTCATCAGTATCCAGAACTGGGGTTTGATGTGCACCGGACAGCAGGTATCGCCGCTGGTGCCCTGCAAGCACTCGAAATCCCTGTCAAGACAGGGATCGGTAGGACCGGGGTCGTCGGAGATTTGGAAGTCCCGGGAGCAACAAAACGGATAGCCTTGCGCGCAGATATGGACGCGCTCCCGATTCAAGAACTCACAGATGTTCCCTTTAAATCTAAGATTGATGGGAAAGCACACCTATGCGGACACGATGCACACACGGCAATGCTTATCGGGACAGCCAGAATCCTTTCAGAGTTCCGCAACAGCCTCAATACACACATCAGATTTATTTTTCAACCGAGCGAAGAGGCATTACCCGGCGGAGCACCAGCGATGATCGCAGACGGTGCGTTGGAAGATGTAGATGAAATTTACGGAATACACGTCTTTCCACTCTTCAGTGTTGGAGAATACGCTACATGTCCTGGTCCAATGCTCGCGCAGTCTGATACCTTTCACATCACACTCACCGGTAGAGGTGGACATGCGGCGTTTCCGCACCTCACTGTCGATCCAATTGTTATTGGTGCGCAGTTCGTGACAGCCGTCCAATCTATCATTGCGAGAAACGTGGATCCACTGGATTCGGCGGTAATCAGCGTTACACAACTTCACGGCGGAGATGCGAACTTGCAAAACGGGCTTACGGGTGCCGCGCTTAACGTCATTCCGCCTAAAGTCCTGATAGGTGGGACGGTACGCACACTCCAAAAAGCGGTACAGACACGAATCCGAGGACAATTAGAGAGTCTCCTCGCGGGATTCGCAGCTGCACACGACGCAACTTACACATTCGACTACCAAGAAGGGTACCCGGTAACTTACAACCACGAACCGTGTGTCAACACAGCCGTATCCACGGCAGGGGGATTGGTTGGCGAGGACAAACTTATAGTCCCAATGTCTCCGATACTTGGGGGTGAAGATTTCGGATACTATTCACAGGAAATTCCGGCGTGTTTCGTGATGGTGGGCGCAGGTAATGAAGAGAAAGGCATTGTGAATATGTGTCACCACCCACAGTTCGACATTGATGAAAATTGTATGATTTACGGCATGGCACTGCTCACAAATTTGGCGATGCTCTAATTTTCTGAGTTTTGGGTAATCTGGAACAATGGGTTTGAAGAAGGATAATTCTGTGTCAACACACAATCCGCAGCCACATTCATCAGTCGGCACCCTGACCTTGATGTTTACTGATATCGAAGGTTCGACACTACTCTGGGAGGCACACGGCAATGAGGTTACGGCGGAGGTGATCAATACCCACCACACGATTCTGCGTGCCGCAAATTCGGCGTGGGGTGGTACAGAGATCGGCAGCGAAGGCGACGCTTTTTTCTTTACTTTTCCTACAGCAAGTGCTGCTGTTATGTGCGCGCTTGAGATACAGTTAGCACTCAATGCATATCAGTGGCATGAAAACATCGAGACCTTACGCGTCCGTATTGGTATTCACACGGGGGATATGATCCTGTTGGATGACGGGTATCACGGGATGCCTGCGAACCTTGCAAAACGAATTACGGACGCGGGACACGGTGGACAGATTTTGCTCTCCGCTGTCACGTATGAACTCGTTAAAACGCAATTTCCATCTGGGAGTTTTGCCGCGCTCGGTGAACATCGACTGAAGAACATTCAACATCCTGAAGCGATTTTTCAATTTCTCGCACCGCAAGTTTCTATTTTAAAAATTACCGGCGAGGAAAGGTGGCAAGAAGTCTTCGGCAAAGCGGCAGAAGAAAATACAGCGCAGGATGAGAAGTCTGCAGACTGTGTTTCTATTCCTGAGCTACAAACCGAGTTCCCACCCCTGAGAACCCTCAACAATTCACCTAATAACCTGCCAGCCCCTATCAACAGTTTTATCGGTAGAGAAACCGAAGTGCGCCGTATAACAGAGTATTTCACCAAAGGACGGGAACGACTGGTGACATTGACAGGACCTGGGGGTATCGGCAAAACGCGTCTCGCACTACAGGTTGCAACCGAGCTTCATGACACTTATTCTGATGGTCTGTGGTTTATAGCGTTAGCTGATTTGAAAGAACCTACGTATGTCATTACGGAAATCGCGACGGTTCTCGGGCTTTCGTTGAAATCAACGCAGGATGTCATGGAACAAGTCGTTTCATATCTTTTAGGAAAAACGCTTCTATTGGTATTGGACAATTTTGAGCATGTGATGGATGCCTCTCAAGATGTCAAGACGTTACTTCTCAGATGTCCGACCCTACACTGTTTAGCCACATCGCGAGAACCCTTAAAGATCGCAGGTGAACAGCGATTTATTGTTCCTCCCTTATCTATTCCATCTGAAGACACCGACTATGAAACCCTCCATGATTACGAAAGCGTCCAACTCTTTTTGGCGCGAGCAGAAGCAGTCGCGCCGGATTTCCAATTAACAACCGACAATGCTGAGGCGATTGGCGCGATTTGTCGTATGGTTGAAGGACTCTCCCTCGCGATTGAACTTACTGCAGCGCGCGTCCGTGCTATGACCCCAAAACACATTTTCGATCGCCTAAAGGTCCTACTTGCCAATCCATCATCAAGTCAACCATCTACATTTCTTTCAACAAGTGATCGAGACGTGCCAGCGAGACACCAAACCCTCAATGCGGTGATTGACTGGTCTTATGAACTATTAGAGATAGAAGAACAACACCTGCTTTGTCAACTCGCGCTTTTTTCAGGTGGATTCTTCTTGGAAGCTGCTGAAACTATCTGTAGTTCAACTTCTGTTCATGCAGAACAGGATTTCCCCTATACAGAAATAATCAACCTCATCTTTAACTTACACGATAAATCGTTACTCATGACTGAAGAATATCTAACGCGAACCCGCTATCGACTCCCCGTCCCGCTACAATTGTATCTTCGGGAGAAGCAACAGCCCACTGGATTCAGAGAGGCACATGCACACTATTACCTCACGTTAGCACAAGAACAGGATAGAAAGTTAGAAGGGACTGAACAGAACGACACACTCTCAGAGATGACGATTGAACTTGATAACTTTCGTGCTGTTTTTGGGTTTGCGCAGGAGAATAATGAATGGCTCCTGTTTGGGCAACTTGCTGTTGCGCTCTCGAAATTTTTCTATATACACGGGTTATGGACTGAAGGATTGGGATGGCTGAAACAAGCAGAAGCCGAATTGCACCAGCGACTCGGCAAACATCAAGGATTCGAGGACACGTCTGAAACCAACGAAATGTCGGTCCAGCTGACAATAGCGGAACTTCGAGTGGCTCTCGCAACATTCTATAATGAACAACAGGAATGTGAAACTGCTCGGCAATTATGCGAAAATGCTCTACAAGTTTTCAGAAAGATAGGACAGCAGCTTGGTGTCGTCAAGGCGTTAAATTGTCTCGGCACGATCGCAAGGTATGAAAAAAAACTTAAAGAGGCGGATGCACACTTTACCGAAGCTTTAGAAATAGCGAAGGGAATAGACAACAAATGGCATACCATTATTGTACTAAACAATCTGGGACTCGCGGCGTATAATCGTCACCATTTTGAAGCAGCAAAACTGCATTATACCGAAAGCTTGCGCCTCGCTCGCGAACTTGGAAATAAACTGAGTATCGCCTATGCTCTTAATAATCTCGGGAAAACCGCGAACCAGCAAGGTCTACGAGAGGAAGCGCAACGCTACTATACAGAAAGTCTACATCTCACCCGTGACCTCTCTACTTCCAATGTGGGATTTCCTTATCTACTGGACAGTCTTGGGAAGGTAGCACTTCGCCACGGTAAACACGAGGAAGCGAGACACTACTATACACAAAGTCTGGAGTACCGCAAAGAGAACGGAAACCCCTGTGAGATCGCAGACTCGCTCTATCAATTCGGACAGTTAGCTTACGCGGAAGGCGAATTTGAACAGAGTTTGTGCCTCTTTCTTAAAGCCGCGTCAATTTACGCGGAAACAGACGCGACAACATCATTTTATGCAGACGCAGTGAATAACACTATCGATGCATTAGCGGTAGAATTCGGTAGTAAAAAAGTTGAGAGACTGAAATTAGAGATGGAAACGCAAACGCTTGAGGAAATAGTCAACACGTGTCTATCCTGATAAAACGACGCACGGCATAAGACCTTGCAAATTCAAGGTATGACACTTCGTAAAAATGGAAACCACAATGCTACAACGAGTTATCTTTCTTGCTGTTTTATTCCTAATTACACTTGGGGATAGTTTACATACTTTCGCTCAAGTCCAAGTTCCACCGACTGCCCCAAGCGTGATGCCTGTGTCAGATCCGGTAGAAGCCGCGCATGACCACTACCACGAAAGACGGTATGCAGAAGCAATTAAAGCCTACGAAGAATTGATTGAAAATGGTGCTCTTCGACCTGACGGCACTTATACACCTCTCCGACAGAGTCAGAAGGACTCGATTCGGTTGATGTTAGGACAAAGTTATGCCAAGGTCGGTGAGGATCCAGCCGCACAGCGAGTCTTCAGAGAAATTATTGACGAAAATCCGAACGGTTCTTATGCAACACAAGCTGTTCATCGGTTGGGAAACCTCTACTGGCAGCGCTATCAGTTCAAAGTGGCAATCAGGCAGTGCAAACAGATTCTCCAGCAGCATCCGAATACAACCGCCGCCGCTACAGCTGCCTATCTCCTTGGAAAATACCAGCAAACAGAGGGTGAATCCGAGGAAGCGATGGAGAGTTACAAATACTTCCTTGAGAATTTTCCGAGTTCACCGTATCGCGTAAGTGCTATTAATAGCCTCATCCAACTTTATATAACCAACCAACGCTACACAGAAGCCGAAAAACTGATTCAAGAACGGATGCGACAATATCCTGACGATACTACGCTATTAGAGCAATTAGCAGAACTTTATCAACAACAAAACGCTCATCCGAAGGCACTTGAACTCTATCGCAAGGCACTTGAACGGAACCCCAACAACACAACACTCCGCAGGAAATTGGGTGCACTCTATGCTGAAACTGGCAAAACCTCGCAAGCCGTGACCGAGTGGAGAAAAATGGTCAAAGACGAGGTCAATCAAGTCGAGCAACAGAAACAACTTGGCGCAATCTATCTCTCCCATAAGATGTATCCGGAAGCAATCGCAGCATATCAGCAAGCGATACGCTTAAGACCGAAAAATAGCTATCTCTACACACAATTGGCAGCAGCATACAAAATCCAAGGGCAAGTTGAACAAGCCGCCGAGGTCTATATTGATGCTTTGCAGCAAGTTGGGCTTACACGGAATCAACGGGAACCGATCTGGAATGCTATGCTTGAAATCTATGAAGGCGAACACTACAAACCGATCCGTGATAAACTCGTCGCGCAACTTGAGAAACGGCGGGCACTTAATCCGCAAAATTCCAACATCGTTATGACTTTGGGAGAACTCTATTTCCATGCCGGAGAAGTGTCGCAAGCACTTAAAACGTTTACACAACTCCATCGAAACCATCCGACTCACACTGATATGACGTTAGAGACATACGCACGGATGTTAGAACGCAACGAAAACCCACAAGCCATAGATTTCTATAAGGCGTTGATAGGAGCTTCGACAGACGGCACACGTATAAGAAATGCCCGATCTAAACTTGCAGCACTCTACCAAAAAATGAAGCAGTGGAACGATGCTATTACCCTCTTAGAAGAGTTGGTTTCCAACGGTGAGGCTTCTGTGAAAAATAGATTGTTACTCGGGCAGATGCAACTGCACGGTATACACGCACCGAAAATCGCACAAATAACTTTCCAAGCACTGCTCACACAACGCTCACTTACAATCCCTTTGGTAGAAGCACAACTGGGCTTGGCAGAATGTCATATCCTATTGAAACGCTACACACTTGCGAGAGAAGTTCTCGAACCGATTGCCAACCGTCCCCACCTCTATCGTGCCGCTGCCCGCAAACTGATTGGCGATTCCTACTTCTTTGCTGCCAATTTCGACCAAGCAACGAAGGAATACAACGAAGTCATCCGAATTTCAAAATCTGACCAGCTCACAAATGATGCCCTTGAACGGATTGTTCTCATCCAAAATCATTCAGATTATCTCAAAATTCCACTCACGGATTATGCCACTGCTGTGCAACTCTACCGAAACGGACAGACTACAGAAGCACTACAACAGTGCGAACGAAGTCTTGAAACCTATCCACAAGCGACGATCGTTGATGCGATGTGGCTCCTCATCGGTGATATCTACCGCGAAGCCTTTAAAGATACTGAGGCAATAAACGCATACGAACAAGTCGTTGCGCGGGCAAGCCTGAGCGTCCCGAAGGCACTCGTAAATATCGCCGAAATTTACCGCCAAAAATCCGACTTCACCAATGCCGCTGCGACTTACACCACACTCATTACAGATTATCCTGAAAACGTTATTGTCGCCCATGCTCGCCAGCAACTTGATGAAATAATGAAACTTATGAATCATCAGTGATTGGAAGAAACCATCGGTTTCCATTAGTAAAAAGGTTTCAGGTGAACTCTTACTGCGAGGCAACCCGCTTGCTGACGGCTATTGCAATATAGCATCGACTTGTGGTAAAATTATAGAAAAGACTTACAAAACAAAGGAGTTAGCAGATGCCCCAACCTGCTCATAATTTATTTAATACACACCGAACCCTTGAAAGTGATGGGTTTGCGTGTAACTACTATTCGCTTCCTGCCTTAGAAGCAGCCGGCATCGGGTCAACAACCGCCTTGCCCGTTAGCCTCCGTATTTTACTCGAATCATTATTGCGAAATTACGATGGACACCAAATTACAGAAGAGGATATTGTAAATTTGGCAAATTGGGACGCGAGTGCTCCAAAAGCCTTGGAGATTCCGTTCAAACCGGCACGCGTCGTCGCACAAGACTTTACTGGCGTTCCGCTTGTTGTTGATATTGCTGCGATGCGTTCTGCTGTGGCTGAGCTTGGTGGTGATGCCAGCATGATAGAACCCCGCGTCCCTGTTGATTTGGTCATTGATCACTCCATCCAAGTTGATGCCTATGGATCAGAGAACGCATTTCAATTTAATACGCAACGGGAATTTGAACGCAACAAAGAGCGTTATGAGTTCCTTAAATGGGGGCAGCAGGCGTTTGAAAAATTCAACATCATCCCACCCTCTATCGGCATTGTGCATCAGGTGAATCTGGAATACCTTGCCAAAGTCGTTATGACCGAAGATTCGCTTGCCTATCCAGATACCGTCGTCGGTACCGACTCGCATACCACGATGATTAACGGCTTAGGTATCGTTGGATGGGGTGTCGGCGGCATAGAAGCGGAAGCCGCGATGTTAGGGCAACCCGTTTATATTTTGACCCCCGAAGTCCTCGGCGTTCACTTGAAAGGCGAACTTCGCGAGGGTGTAACCGCAACAGATTTGGTTCTGACTGTGACGCAACGCCTCAGAGCCGCGGCAGTCGTTGACAAATTTGTAGAATTCTTTGGGGCAGGTGTAGAGGCACTCTCTTTACCAGATCGTGCGACACTCTCCAATATGTGTCCAGAATACGGTGCGACTATCGGATTCTTCCCACCCGATGCAGAGACGATGCGATATCTCCGTCTCACCGGACGCGACGAAACGCACGTTGATATGGTAGAGGCTTACCTTAAAGCCCAAGGTATCTTCGGTATCCCACGCCTCGGAGATGTTACATATTCCGATGTTCTTGAAATCGATCTCGCAGACATTGAACCGAGTATCGCCGGTCCGAAACGACCACAAGACAGGATCGCTTTGTCGGATGTCAAAAACACCTTTACTGAACTCCTTACACGTCCTGTAGCAGAAGATGGATTCGGTATAACAGAAGACGTGGACGATAGCGATGCGATAACACATGGATCAGTGGTGATCTCGGCAATTACCAGCTGCACAAACACAAGTAATCCTTCCGTGATGATCGGCGCGGGGCTGCTCGCCAAAAAGGCTGTCGAAAAAGGGCTGCGTGTTCCTGACTACGTTAAGACCAGTTTAGCCCCGGGTTCGCGCGTCGTCACCGAATACCTACAGAATACCGGTCTACTGCCGTATCTGGAAGAACTCGGCTACAACGTCGTAGGTTATGGCTGCACGACCTGTATCGGCAACAGTGGACCACTCAATGACGTGGTTCAAGAGGCAATTGACACAAAAAACCTCGTTACCGCAAGCGTGCTCAGTGGCAACAGGAACTTTGAAGCACGCGTGCATCCAGAGATAAAAGCCAATTTTCTCATGTCCCCACCACTCGTTGTCGCGTACGGTGTCGCAGGGCGGATTGACATTGATTTCGTTACTGAACCGCTTGGGCACACCACTGCAGGAGAGGCTGTCTACCTGAAAGACATCTGGCCCACCCGACAAGAGATCTCCGAGATGATCGCCGCCGCAGTCGATCGACGGACGTTCCGAGAGATGTATGAGTCCATAGGGAATCAAGCACCGGAATGGGAAGAACTCTCAGGCGCAACGGGAGTCCTCTATCCGTGGAACGAGAGAAGCACCTATGTCCAACATCCCCCTTTCTTTGAAGGATTTGCACGCGAACCTGCCCCTATTACAGACATTGTGGATGCCCGTATCCTCGGCATATTTGGGGATTCTGTCACCACCGACCATATCTCTCCAGCAGGCGCGATTGCAGCCGCAAGCCCAGCAGGGGAATACCTCCAAGAACGCGGTGTAGAGACGCGAGATTTCAATACCTACGGTTCCAGGCGTGGTAATGATCGTGTGATGAGTCGTGGCACGTTCGCCAATCGACGTGTCCGCAACTTGATGACCCCGGATGTGGAGGGCGGATGGACACTTCAGTATCCTGAGGGCACACAATCGACTATTTACGAAACAGCACTCGACTACAGCGGAAACGATGTTCCAACCGTTATTTTCGCCGCACAGGACTACGGTATGGGAAGTTCTCGCGATTGGGCAGCGAAGGGACCCAAACTCTTGGGAGTCAAAGCTGTCGTTGTAGAGAGTTTCGAGCGTATCCATCGCAGCAACCTCATCGGGATGGGAGTCTTGCCCTTGCAGTTCAAGTCGGGTGAGAATGTCCAAACGCTCAACCTTGATGGAAGCGAGATTATCAGCATTACAGGCTTTGCCGAAGACCTTCAACCCGGACAGATGGCAACGATGAAAATCGTCCGCGCAAGCGGCGAAACCCAAACGACGGAGTTGCTCATCAGAATTGACTCTCCTGTGGAAGTAGAATACTACAAACACGGCGGGATTCTGGATTACGTCATTCGGAATTTCTTGTCTGCGTAATCAATTTCCCAACTCTGGTAGGTGCGGTTTATCAACCGCACCCGACCCCTTCCCGTATCCTATTGCCACTGGATGTAAAGAACTAAATCCTAAAGCGAACACCGTAGTTCATAACATAAGGGGAAATATGCAATTCCCTGAATACCATAGTTGAAGGTAGATGACGGAATCGCGAGCATGGGGAAACACCCAAGCAAAAACACTCGCTCCTACAGAGAGGGTTGCTTTAGCGTATGGGGTGCGGTTAGAAACCGCACCTACCAGTGGAAAGTGTTTAACTACCTTCCATAAATCGCTTGCAAATCTAACCGCGCATCGACATTATCGGAGACAGCATTTGTCCAATCTACATCGTCAACGCTTTGCAGACTCATCAGGGCAACGTTCACGAGTGGATTTGAGATAGAATAATTGAGCAGGAAACTATCCACATCAACATTTGCCATCTCATTGGGAAAGCAGTACTTCATGAGATTCTGGAACGCATTGCTGGTGGTAGATCGCATCAATACAATTCCCATCTCCTGTGCAACGGCATCAGGAATGACACCGCGCCTACCGAATGCATCGCAGGTACTCTGATACATCAGGTTGTAGTGGATCTGCATCATGTCAAACTCGCCAGTGGCAATCAGTTGCTCTGTGCCTCCAGAGGGACCATCTGCAGAAAACCCGATAAATCGAACCTTCCCTTCCTCCTTCAGTTTGAGGTAAGCTGCCAACCCACCACCGTTCAGAATCAATTCTGTATCGTCGGCGTAGAACCATCCACCGTGGAATTGCAGGACATCAATATAATCGGTACCCAGTCGCTGAAGGCTCCCCTCTACATCAGCAGCGATGCCGTCTGGATCATAGGCTTCCGTCTTGGTTGCGATAATACATGATTCCCGTCGTCCAGCGATCGCTTTACCGATAATCGTCTCGCTGTAGCCACCCCCATAGTCGGGAGCAGTATCCAAATAGTTAAGTCCAGAATCCATGGCGTAATGCAGCATATTGACAAGCGATGTTTCATCATGCTCTGGACGGACCCTACCGCCGCCATATCCAATCTCTGATACGCTGAGTCCTGTTTTACCGAGTGTGCGGTACTGCATAATTAGCGAATCTCCTCTTACGCGATATTACACAAAATCCATGTGTGAGGTGCGGCTTTTATTTCCGCGTATCGTGCGGTTGCTCGGCTTGACACAATTTTTCCCAAATAAGCCTTCAACCTGTTCAACAACCTGCGGTTCGTATGCGACACTATACTTTTGAGCACACCGTGCGATAACTTCACCGTAGCGAGGACTCATGAGACGCAGAATCAGGTCCAGATCTCCCTTATTCGCACGAGCAATTTCTTGAAGCCTTTCCAGTTTCTCGACATTCTCAACGTCAGACTCTGGAATCGTCACCTCAAGTGCAGAGGTTTGTTGCCCGCTGACCGCCTCAATATCTATCACCCGATTTGCCTGTATCTGGCGTTCTTCCCTCTCGGTGTCGCCATTTTCAGACCTCCGATTCCTATTATTCTGGTTGACATTGACCTTCCCACGAAGCCAAACGACCCGCCCTTCAACGAGTTCCCCTGCTGTTTTGTATGCATCTGGGAAAATAACGACCTCTATCGCGCCTTCCAAATCCTCCAGTCCAATCACCGCCATAGAATCGCCTTTCTTGGTGATGATATTTTTAACTTCCGTTATCATGCCAGCTACATCGACCTCGGAATCAATACGATGCTCAACAAGGGTTTGGGTGCTTGCACTCGTGTAGTTTTCAATGATGTCACTATATTCTTCAAGTGGATGTCCGGAAACGTAGAAACCGAGTTGTTCCTTTTCGCGCATAAGGCGTTCCAAGGGATCATATTCGGGAGCATCGGTAAGCGTTACAGTTGCAACGGGTGCTTCCTCTCCATCACCAAAGAGACTCATCTGTCCACGGTCACGTTCGGCTTGTGCGTTTTGTGCCACTCTCATGATATTATCTAAGTTGTCAATATGTTGCGCACGGTGTCCTTCAAGGGCATCAAATGCGCCGCTGAGAATTAAGCTTTCAACGGCGCGTTTATTCACCTGCTTCGTATCTACGCGTTCACAGAAATCCTGCAGCGATCTGAATGACCCCCCTTGTTCTCGTGCGTCCACGATTGCATCTATCGCGTTATCACCAACCCCTTTGACGGCAACAAGTCCGAAACAGATATCGTTGCCGTCTACCGTGAATTCTCTCCGACTGCTGTTGACATCCGGAGGTATAAGATTTATTTCTATCTCCAGAAATTCAGCGAGTTTCTTACATTCGGTGCGGTATCGGGTAATCTTGGATGAATCGGCTGCTTCTCCAGTCATCATTGATGCCATGAATTCGTGCGGGTAGTGCGTTTTCAGATACGCCATGCGGTACGCTAACATTGAGTAGGCAACGGTATGCGATTTGTTGAAGGCATAGCGCGCAAACGGTTCAATCAAATCAAATATCCTTTTCGCTTCTTTTTTGTCGATACCGTTTTTCCCTGCCCCTTCAATAAATTTATCACGTTGCGCCTCGAGCAGTGCCACGTCCTTCTTTCCCATAGCGGAACGGAGTATGTCTGCTTCACCGAGTGTAAAACCTGCCATATCACGGGCGATTTGCATCACCTGTTCTTGGTAGACACATACACCGTAGGTATTTTTAAGAGCATCCTTAACCGACGTGTGAATATGTTCTACAGGCTTGAGTTTGTTCTTTCGATCGATGAACTGTTGCATCATGCCGCTCTCTAAGGGGCCTGGGCGATAGAGAGCCGGAATAGCAGAGAACTGCTCAAAGTTCTCAGGTTTGAGTTGCGTGACAACACGATACATACCCGGCGAAGCTTCCAATTGGAATAAACCGTTAATCAATCCTTTACTGAGCAGAGAATACGTCTTTTCATCATCAAAAGGTATCTCTTCCAACTTAATCTCTTGACCGTGGTTTGCCTTAATCATCTGTAGGCAGTCATATGTCTCGGTAAGACTCCGGAGCCCAAGAGAATCGAATTTAACGATACCGACATCCTCAACCGTCTTCCCTTCAAACTGTGTTGCGACTTGGTCATGTTTATCCTTGAAGAGTGGGACGTAGTTCGTCAATGGACCGTTTGAGACAACGAGCGCGGATGCGTGACAAGAGACGTGCCGTTTCATGCCTTCGACAGATTTACTGAGATCCATCAACTCTTTATTTTCAGGACGGTCAGCGAGTGTCTGAAATTCTGGTATCTGTTCCAAAACCTCATCGAGTGTTATTCCAGGAGTGGATGGAATCAGTTCTGTCAACTTTTCGACATCTTCGAGAGGCACTTCAAGCGCGCGTCCAACATCCTTTATGGCGGCTTTTGCGCCCAAGGTCGCAAATGTGGCGACTTTGCCGACAGAATCCTCACCATATTTATTTCTCAGGTAATTAATAACATGTTCACGGGCACGGTCAGCAAAATCAATATCGATATCCGGGGGGCTGATACGTTCAAGGTTTAAGAACCGTTCAAAGAGACAGTCGTAATCCATCGGATTGAAGGTAATCACATCAAGGGCGTAAAGCACAAGGCTGCTCGCCGCAGAACCACGTGCAGAGAGTGGGTACCCCTGTTTGTGGGCATATTTAACATAATCCCACACGATAAGAAAATAACCGGAGTAGTCGGTTTTGCTAATAGTATCCAGCTCGTAATCGAGTCTCTGCCGAATTGGCTCAGAGAGTTCAGTACCATATTTTTCTTGCAAGCCTTGATAGCACAACTCCCTGAGATAACTATCGTTTGTGTGCCCTTCGGGGACCTCGTATTCCGGCATCACGTTTTTGCCATAATTGAGTTCAAGGTTGCACCGATTCGCAATCGCAAGCGTGTTGCTGATGGCTTCAGGTGGATAGTCTTTGAGTGCCTCTCGCATTTCATCAACACTTTTAAAATAGAAATGGTTGTCAAACCGCAGCCGGTTTTGCTCATTGACAGTCTTTTTTGTCTGTATACAAAGGAGCACATCGTGCATTTCGTGGTCGGATTTTCGGAGGTAGTGGCAATCGTTTGTGGCAACGAGTGGGAGATTGAACTCTTTCGCCAACTGAACCATTACAGGATATGCTTCAAGTTCCTTGTCTATATAGTGGTTCTGCACCTCAACGTAGAGGTTATCTTTCCCCATTATCTCCATCAGCGTTTTGAAGTTTTGGATACCTTCTTCTCGCCGATTTGAACAGAGGAGTTGTGGCACCTGTCCTTGGATACATCCCGTCAATGCGATAATCCCAGCGTGGTATTCACGCAAGATTTCCATGTCGATACGGGGTCTGCTGTAAAAACCTTCTGTGTACCCAAGCGATATTAATTTCAAGAGGTTCTGGTAACCGGTTGCATCCTCTGCAAGCAGCGTGAGGTGATAAGGACTGCCCTGCCCCTTCCCGCGTTCATGTCGGCTGCCGGGTGCGACGTACACCTCACAACCGACGATTGGGTTGACCCCCGCCTTTGTCGCTTTACTGTATAATTCCCATGCCCCGAACATGTTGCCGTGATCGGTAAGTGCGACAGCAGGCGCGCCATTTTCGACTGCCCAATTAACCATGTCCTCAATGCGACACGCGCCATCCAACATGCTATACTCGCTATGGTTATGTAAATGAACAAATTCGGTTGTCATGTTTCCTCCACTGTTTAATAAGTGCAATTGTTGAGTATATTAAGAACTATGAATCCAATTTTATAATACCAAAAAGCGTCCAAAATTTCCATAATAAATTTTCCAGCTCAGCATCTCCAAATTCCACTTTTTTATTTTAGGATCCTACGATTAGAACGTGACAGAGTCGCAGACCTCACCAGCGAAACATCGAGCGTAAATTTCACAACTGATAACCGAATCCCTCTTCTTTTTTGTTGATACGCTTTCCTCAAACCTGTTATAATAAAAGATATTATATTTATAGAACTGCTCCCGGATCTTACTGATCGCATGTCATCCACTGGAGCGGAAAAGGTATGGATTCATTATCGCGGATTCTCGCGCTCATCTTAGATGCAAAAATCAAGGCTTCTTCTCCTGTTCTTAACCCTATTCTTCGTGATGCTCGGGTTTGGCATCATCATTCCGAATCTTGCTTATTACGCGAAAGATACTGGAGCAACCACCACTGAAATTGCTATATTAATGTCCATCTACTCTGGGATGCAACTGTTGTTCGCTCCTATCTGGGGTAGGCTCTCGGATACGCACGGCAGAAAACCTGCGATCTTACTTGGATTGCTTGGAAATGCTGTCGCTTTAGTTGGTTTCGGATTGGCGAAAGATTACGTTTGGCTTCTCATGGCTCGTAGTGCAGCGGGTATCGCTTCAGCAGCTGTACTACCGAGTGTAATGGCTTATGTGGCAGATATAACCACGTCAGAGGAACGCGGCAGAGGGATGGGGTTAATGGGTGCTGCGATGGGACTCGGCTTCATCCTCGGACCAGCAATTGGTGGTATCATGGGTAGCCATGACCTACCTTTCTTTGTCGCAGGCGGCTTGTCCATACTCAATTTCCTCTTCGCGCTTATGCTACTGCCAGAATCCCTACAGAAAGACATCGCTGATGAAACAGGTGGAGACCCCCACGAATGGATATCTCCACGCGAGATATTTCGTGGGACAACCCTGAAATCACCGCTGACACCGCTGTTCCTTGTTGCTTTTTTTTCAACCTTCAGCTTCGCAGGATTGGAAATGACGTTTCCACTGTTCATTGAGGATCGCTGGAACTACGGCGAGAGAGAAATGGGATGGATGTTCATGTTTATGGGTGCGATTGTTGTGCCATTGCAGGGTGGATTGCTTGGAAAATTAATTAACAAGTTTGGGGAGCGGCGGATTATTCTTACCGGGTTGCTGCTCAACGCGCTCGGCATAGTGCTACTGATCGCAGCTTACTCCTTCGCATCGCTTACTTTGTATCTCACCATCGCTGGTATCGGTAATCAGTTGATCCGTCCGACGAACACATCGTGGATTTCTAAGCAGACCCAGATTGGTCAAGGTGCGGCTATCGGTATTATGGATGCTTTTTTAAGTTTAGGACGCATTTTAGGACCCCTGCTCGGCGGGCGGCTCTATGAGAAAGAAGCTTATCCTTACGTAGTACTGGCGGGCATCTTGATCATTGCGACGCTCTGTCTGTATATCCCATTGCGACGCATTAAGGAACAAAATTAAAAAACGCAGTCCACAAGTGGTGTTGTCTCTTTTATTTTATTACATCATCTAATGACGGTAATCGATGTTCAACACGCCGCGTGTTGTATTTAAGTTGATACTGCCGATGTGCTGCATCATTGGGATAGTGTTCGTCATCTGGATACGGATACGCGGACATTCCATGAAACGGTAGCGGTTCAACAGTTTGCGATGTGAGCGTATTGATGTCGCCATCCTTGTCCCATCCGTCGCTGTAAAGGATAAAATCACGCACCCATCCTGCTTTCAATGTCGGTAAGCGTGAGGCATCAAATTCCACTGTGATCTCGTCCCCCGCATTGAGGATAACATACATGTCGTCGACCTCCTGCAATAACGGAGCAACATCGCCGTAACGGGTGTAAAACCCCGCTAAGTCTCGCCACTGTGCAGCCTTCGTAACCTTTTGGTAATCAAACAGGTGCGGGGCATGTGGGTTCGGACGATACATCTCAGAAAAGCCTCGGTAGTGTAAATCTGCGCTATCCGGGTTCAACGTCGTCACTTCCATCGGGACTGTCTGCGTGCCGACAGTGAAAAACGCCGTGTCCCAATAAATCTGCATATCTGTTTCAATCCGAACCCGCCGATCCTCCGACAGAAATTTACCCGTCAGGTCAACGGTAATCGTCTTATTTTTCCCGGCGGGGAGTCCAATCATATCAATTACGGTTTTCCATTCACCAGTCTTATCTTTCACAGCGACCGAAGGAAAACGAGGATTGATTGCTGGATTCTGGAATAGGGCAACATTGATGCTGGTATCCGTCGGGAAGATCCATCCACCAAGGAAAAGCGTCAGAGGTGTGTCGTTGGAAACATCACCGAGATCGAGAACAATGGCGTGCGGGTCCACAACACCTTGATAGGCACCGGGGGCATGTTCAACGGCGTAGCCGTAATCAAACGCCTTTAAAGCATCGGATACATCTTTACCACGATGATCGACAGCGGATTTCGGGAACCGTTTTTCTGCAACACCATAGATTTTGAACGCTGCAAAGGGTGGTGGCGTATACTGTTCATTCACGAAAATATCAGTACCTATCGGGTGATCTACCGCTATCAGCTTAACCTCATCAAAATAGGCGGTTTCCCACAACTCCTCCGTAATCTGGATGGAATATTTTCCGGACTTCGGTTGCATTTGTGTTCCCGATATTTTTACGAAATCCTTTGTTTCATCGGGTGCGACGAACCCCATCGACGTAACGAGTCCCAACGGGGCACGCCAGAGCAGATCTGTGATGAATTGATAGTCTTCACCGTCGTAAACATACAGAAACGGACATGAACCTTTTAGGACCTGTTTTTCCAAAATTCGCTGCTTTGCCTGCGGTGTTACGACGTTCTGCGGCACGCCATTCGTCCAAACGACACGAACGACATCTGCTGTGTCATAAGCTCCCAATCCGAAATGGGATACCTGCTCTGTTACATATTGGAGTTGATACAGATCTCCGACCTTCACTTCCAGTTTCGAGCCGATGCCGTCTCGATTAACTTTGTTGTTTCCTGCAGTAATACCTTCCAACCGCACCTGTATCCAGTTGTTTTGGTTCCCACCATCGTTTTGCAATACGCGCAGTTGCCCCTCAGTATTGATGAAAAAGAGATCGAGATCGCCATCGTTGTCATAATCTCCGACAGTGCCAGCATTTGCATTTCGGAGAAGTGCTCCCTCCGTAGGGGTGATCGATCCTACCAACGGATAGGGTTCACTAAACACACCCCCGCCCTCGTTCCGAAATAGGAACATTCCGTCTTGTCCACTCACCCAGACATCAACAACTCCATCGTTATCGTAATCCAAATTTTTCAATAGAGCAACCGGCAAGTCAAGGGCACTCGCTTCTAAATTCGGTGCGTCAATAAAACTCCCATCTCCTCTATTACGATAGAGGTGGAGGCGATCTGCAGTAGCCAAAAAGAGGTCAAAGTCGCCATCGTTGTCGTAATCGCCAGCGGCAGCTGCAGTATAACGGACATCTTGCGGGATTCCTGTCTCACTGGAAATCGCTCGGAGCCTTCCTTGACGAAGATTGTCAAAAAGTGTGCATCCCATTTCTTCATGTGTTACAAAAATATCTATATCCCCGTCATCATCAAAATCAGCGGAGAGTGCTTCAATAGGGGCACCTCGCACTACCAACGCGTCGCCTTCCTCAGTTGCTACAAAAGTCTGCTCACTCACATCGGTAAACGTTAAATTACCCTTAGCATCGGCAATGCCGTTATTCCGATACATCGCGAGATTGGTGCGTGCCGAAAAAAGGTCAAGGTCACCATCATGGTCATAATCAACAGGAAGCAGCAAACCTGTTTCGTATATCGTCTTCTGAAGTTGAACGAGGGGTAATGTCCCCCAGTTCCCATTGACATCCATTTGGAGGGATGTTATACCTTCGCGGGTTTGCAGTAAAAATTCTTGTACCCCATCTTTATTCAGATCTACCAACACGGCGGTGTGCGGTTGTAAAGCCTGCTGTTCCAGTATCTCTTGAACCTGTTGGACAGCGATAAACTTCTCACCCGTATTTTCAAAGAGCATCCCTGTGAGTGTTGTATAGAGATCCAAGTCTCCATCGCCATCGTAGTCCATCAGAGAAACGTCTGTGAAACGCAAAGGCACACCTTCGACGTTACCGAGTCCAAGTTGTTCGGTAACATCCAGAAAATCCACTGTCATCGATGTGCTCTGTTTGGCTACAATCCGAGCCTTAAATCCTGAACTAAAGGTTTCTATCGGATGTCCAAGAATATCGGTAACAAGCTCACCGATCCCCTGCTGATACCGTGGACTCGCCCGTTGCACATTCTCAAAAATTCGCATGTTTCGTATAGCAATTTTTAAGTCGCCTTGCTGTATCGCGGTTATGCCTTGCGTAAGATACTTCAGTTTTTCTGGGTCAATATCGCCTAAAAGGAGCATCAATTCCTGACAAAGATTTTCGGCATCCTTAAGTTTCTCCTGTGCCAAAAGACCCTGTGTCAATTTCAATAGCACGACAATATTCACCGGAGAACGTGCATGGAGTTCCCGCAGATGTCGAACCATTTCCTGTTGTGCTTCTGGATCGTTACGTTGCCCAATATAGTGGCGAACCAGCTTATAACGAAACTCCAACTCATCGGGTGCCAACCGCACGGCTTCCTTCATCGCCTCCACCGCTAACTCACTCTCTCCTTGGAGTTGATAGACCTCAGACAGGATGAAGTGTAACTGGCTATCCATCGGTGCGACAGCGATTCCACGCTTGACCCATTCCTCAGCGGCATCTGCCTGCTGTAGACGCAGATGCGCGACAGCAAGATTCCCATATCCAATTGCTTCAGTGGGAAGCAGTTCAATAAGTGCTGTAAACGCCTCGACCGCCTTCGAGGGCTGCGATTCTTCGAGATATGCCAACCCCAAATTCTGATGCCGTATTGCCTCTTCAATAATCTGCGGACTGTCCATCTCCTGTGCATTTACTGTCCAGACAGCAAAGAACCATACTAAGAGTAGTATGTACTTTACGTGTTTTCTTATATCAGGAGACTTAAACCTAAATATCATTTTTAATTTTTCCTTGCGGTTCGGTCAGGTAAGTTAAATGAATAAATAGCCTCTCCGTAGATCTGCCTTCCACTACGTTTCAGGCTACATCTTTGTTTGTATTTTTTCATTATTCATCTTTCTGAATATCTTCTGCGGCTTGTTGAATTGCCTGTCGTATGCTGTTCCGGCGGAGTCTGAGAGAGTCTTCCAACTGCTTGAGGTGTAGCAGCCACGATTCCTTAGAATCGCCTTCTTCTGCGCCAAACCCATCTGTCATAGAAAGTCGAATATATTTTAAGCGTTCCGTTTGCAGAACCTTCATCTGCGCGTCATAGTCCTCAATCCCGGATTCTAACAGAGAGATCAGTTCCCGAATCTTTTCCAATGTCCGTCTCCTTTAAGTTATGTGTGGTTTTTTGTAATTCATTTACCGTGTGCTGACCCGAACAGAGTGGAACCCAACACCACATGCTTAGGTCGAATTCACTCTATTTTATTGAGATATTAGTTTATCTTATTTCATGTTTCTAATCAAACAAAAATCGGGTGGGATTGCTCGTCTGAATCGCGGATTATCGCTGATGATACCGATTACGCGGATTTTAAGACGGTTTCCATAAATCCATGCCTTCTTGCTGTTTGGATTTGCCTTGAATTCCTTCGGGAAACTCCGTATAATAGGAATAACACGGAGGCAGAGAAATGATTACATATATCAGGATGCAAAACTTCAAATCTTGGCGAGATAGCGGTAACGTACCACTTGCACCATTGACAGGATTTTTTGGTACGAACAGCTCTGGTAAGAGTAGCCTTCTACAGATGCTGCTGTTGCTCAAGCAGACAGCAGAATGTTCAAATATAGACAAGGTTATTTTTTGGGGTGATAACACCTCTCTTGTCAATCTGGGTAGTTTTCGTGAAGTGATACATCGTCACCTATTCCAATCAAGCCTTGGGTTTGAATTTGCATGCAAACTTACCCATCCCCGTCCCCTCTATGAAATTCCTGAAGACGGTTCTCCGTGGCAGCAGACTATAGATCGATTCGCCTTTGATAGTTTGATTCAAGTTGAAAATGGAAAATTAGTCGTAAAAAAACTCATGTACGGTCATAGCCCCAAAGGTGTTGCGGAAATAGTCTGGGAGGAAGGCAAGGCATCTTTCCCAAACCAGCACATAAACAAATACGAAATGGAACTGGAAACCTGTTACGGCATACTATCACAAGGAACAAGCGAAACCGGAAAGTTTTTAAGGAAGTTTTCATCGGCATTTGAAGAATTGTTTTCTCATGTGTACTATCTTGGTCCAACCCGTGTGCATCCACGCCGTCTCTATCATTGGGAAAAGACACATCCGAAAGAGATAGATGTGTGGGGGAATGAAGCCGTTGACGCGCTACTCTCAGCGCGCGTCAGACAATTAACAACCGCTCACAATGGAAAAAAGGTCTCAATTGAGGAACGGATATCTAAATGGCTCCAAAAGATGGAACTTGCTCACTCCTTTTCGCTTGCCCCGCAAGGCTCTTTAGATGATAACAATTACGAAATCTGCATCCAAAAAACCCAGAACAGCTCAGAAGTCACGTTGGCAGATATGGGACATGGAGTTGCCGATTTGTTTCCACTGCTGGTTCATTGTTGCTATGTTCCGGAGGGGTCAACTCTGATTTTAGAACAACCGGGTATTCATCTGCATCCAAAAGCACAAGCTGATCTCGCGGATCTGTTGATAGAAGCTATCACGGAACGTAACCTCCAGATTTTGATAGAAAGCCACAGCGAACATCTTTTGACACGCCTGCAACTGCGGATTGCAGAGGGAAAAATTCCTGTAAGTGAGACTGCGCTCTATTTCTGCGAAAATGAAAACGGGGTTTCCAGCATTAAACCATTGGACATTGATGAACTCGGTAACATAAAAAACTGGCCCAAAAACTTTTTCGGGGATGTGAGAGGAGATCTTGTTAAGATGACACGGGAACAAACGAAACGCCAAAAGAAAGCAGAGGGGTGATGAAGGCTGTTGTTATAGATACAAACGTTATTTTAGTCGCAAAGGGGAGGTCTGAACAAGCGTGGTCTGAGTGTGTAAGTTCATGTCGAGAGAGACTAAACCAAATTATTGAGGGAGCGGAGAAGATAATTATTGATGATAATCGAGCAATTCTTGGCGAGTACATAGATTATCTTGAAGATGACAACTTAACCACAGATGAGCGGATCAACGGACACTTTTTGGAATGGTTTATTCGCAATTATACCAATACAGAACAGTGCGTGCAGGTAACAATTACACCGATTCAGGATGGACGAGGTTTTGAAGAGTTTCCAGACGATCCAGAACTCAGTGACTTTGATCCAGACGACAGGAAATTTATTGCCGTGGCAGTCGCTTACGAAAACAAGCATCAGCAGAAATCTCCTATCTTGCAAGCAGTAGACAGCCAATGGTACGGATTCCGTGAGTTGTTCGTTCAGAATGGTTTGATAGTTGAATTTGTCTGTGAGGAAAACATTCGCTACTTGTATGAAAGACGGCAGGAAAACTGAAATCTAATGTGATTTCTTATTTTTTACGCACTTCTAAGCTTAAATTATAAACTTGCCTTATTTTATTCTACGTTGACAACTACGATAAAATTTACAATTACTCAGACCTTGTAGATAGGCGAGGTTAGAAACCTCGCCAGCGGCAGTTTGGGTTTTGTTACCCATTCCAAGAGAATATGCGTCGTAACTACCACCTCCTTATCCTTCTTTTCCCCGTTGTATTCTGGCTTGTCTGTTTCTTTCTGCTTCCACTTGTATCCGTATTCATTTATAGCTTCATAGAGCGCGGCACTTATGGCGGGGTGCGGTGGAATTTCACACCGGAAAACTACCAACGCCTGTTCGATGGACTCTATCTCGGTATCCTCTGGCGTTCGGTATCAACAGCGTTGGTCTGCACCGCGATCTGTTTACTCTTTGGTTATCCCTTCGCTTATTATCTTGCACGCTACAAACCCAAACATAGAAATGTTTTGTTACTGCTCGTCGTCGTCCCGTTTTGGACGAACTTCCTCATACGGACCTACGCGTGGATACTGATATTGCGGACGGAAGGACTCCTGAACAGCCTCTTTGGAGCAGTCGTTCCGAATTGGAGTCCGTTAGAGCTCCTGAACACACCTCTCGCCGTGCAGATAGGACTTGTCTACGGATACCTACCCTTCATGATACTCCCACTGTATGCGGCTTTGGAGCAATTAGATGTGTCACTGTTAGAAGCCGCACAAGACTTAGGTGCGTCGCCGAGGCGCGCGTTCTGGCACATAACCGTGCCACTCAGTCTGCCCGGTATCCTCGCGGGATCCATGCTGGTCTTCATTCCAACCGTAGGTGCGTTTCTAACACCGGATCTCCTCGGTGGTGGAAAAGTGAGTTATATCGGGAACGTCATTGAGCGGCAATTCAAAACGGCACGAGATTGGCCCTTCGGCTCTGCACTCTCGTTCATGCTAATGGGCATCGTGCTGGTCGGGACTGTGCTATATTTCCGCGCGCTACAACAGAATGAGGGGCAACCTGACAGTCCCCCTTAGTGAAAAATTAAGTAGCCTGCAACAATACGCAGAAATACTTTCTTCGCATTGGATTTTAGCGTTTGCAAAAACACGCGGGCGGATTTAAGGAAGGCACGCCAAATGCCCAAATCCACATTGTTCTTCCGCAAGGTAAAATTAAAAATTCTTGAAGCCAACATCGGGTTGGTTTACCTCTTTTTATATATGCCGATCTTCGCGGTTGTGGTGTTCTCATTCAACAGTGGCGAACAGATATCAGTTTGGGAAGGCTTCACGTTCAGCTGGTATGCGAGACTATTTGAGGATGCAGCGTTGTGGCGGGCATGTCGTAATAGTTTGATGGTAGCGGGTGTTGCGACTGTTATAGCGACCGTTATCGGGACAGCGGCTGCACTCGCTATAGAGCGACACCGCTTCCGTTTCCGATCCGCACTTGTCCGAACACTTTACCTCCCAATCATTATTCCAGACATCGTGTTGGCGATTGCGTTATTAACCTTTTACGTGCAAGTCAGGATTCCACTCGGCTTAATCACTGTCATCATCGCACACGCTGTTTTCAACATCGCCTATGTTACGATTGTTGTGCGAGCGCGCTTGCAAGGCTACGATCACACCTTAGAAGAAGCAGCCCGCGACCTCGGTGCGAACGAATGGCAGACCTTTTGGCGGATAACACTCCCTCTGATCGCCCCCGGAATTATCGGAGGTGCATTGCTCGCCTTCACGCTCTCTATTGATGACTTCGTTATCACGTTCTTTACCGCTGGTGTGGGTTATACGACGCTCTCTGTGCATATCTATTCGCTACTGAAATTCGGGATTACACCGAAGATTAATGCCATCTCAACGATGTTGCTGGCGAACTCAATTGTATTTATCCTGTTATTCCTGTGGTTCCAAGGCGGTGCGACCGCTTCCGAAAAACAGAAGACATAATAAGACGACTATTGGTGAAGATTTGAAACCATTCGTAAATTTGTGTCAGTTGTGGTATAATTTTTGTGTTGACGCAGCAAGGTAACAAACAACATGCCCTATTTCCGAACACACACAGAAATTGATCTGCTGGCAATCAAACATAATGCTGAAGCAATCAAGAGACACACAGGTAAACAGTTGATTGCCGTCGTGAAAGCAGATGCTTATGGTCATGGTGCAGTGCCTGTAGCAGAAACGCTGTGTCCAGTTGCTGATATGTTTGCAGTCGCAACGGTTGAAGAAGGAATCGCACTCCGTCAAGCGGGTATTCACAAACCGATTCTTATCCTCTTTAGTTGCTTGCCTACACAGGTTGAACAGATCGTTGAATTGAGTCTGATACCAACGATAGGGGATTGGGAATTCGCCAGCGCATTGAACGCAGTCTCTTCAGAGGTCACACCTACGAAAGTTCACATCAATGTGAACACTGGAATGAATCGGAGTGGTGTGTACTGGACGGAAGCACAGCAGTTTCTGAGGAGATTGAAGACACTCCCACGACTTGAAGTCGAAGGTCTTTTTACACACCTTGCCACCGCGGACGAGGCAGATAAAAGTTTTGTTTCTGTTCAGCTAAATCGGTTGTCATCTCTGCTTGCGGACAATAACGGGAAAATGATGCACACGGCGAACAGTGCAGCGTCGCTGGCGGTGCCTGAATCCCACTTCGATGCCGTCCGTCCCGGTTTGAGTCTATACGGTATCTATCCCGCAACTGAAAAACCTATCGCATTAAAACCTGCACTTACATGGAAGACACATATCGGTTGGACAGGCTCTATTTCAGAAGGCGAAGGTGTCAGCTACGGGTTGACATACACAGCGCCCTATCAAACCCGCGTGGCAACGGTGCAAATAGGCTACGGTGACGGTTATCCGCGCTCGCTCTCTGGTATCGGCGAGGTGTTGATTGCTGGGATGCGTCGTCCGATTATTGGGAAGGTTTGCATGGATGTGAGTGTGGTGCAGTTGGAACCTTCAGACGAGGTATCTATTGGTAATGAAGTCGTGCTGATCGGTAAGCAGGGAAACGAAGAAATTACGGTTGATGAAATTGCCCAGTGCTCTGGAACAATTCCCTATGAAATCTTAACGCAGATAGGTCCGCGTGTAAAAAGAACCTTTCGTCCCGCTGTTTCTAACAACGAACACTACTTAAAATGAATAGTATGGTCTGAGGCAATCATTCGTAACCTGCTCTAACGTGGAGGCATTTGATGGGGACACTCTTTTTGAAAGGCTTCATAAGAGATGCAACATATACACCGTATCTTAACCCAGAGAGATTTGAAGCGTATGATATACCGCAATTTGATGTGAACCAAGCGCAGGCGTATGGACTAATTGATTTGGGAACATCAGGAAATAATCTGGCTTTTTCAAAATGGGTTTCGCCGAAACGGACACGCTCTTACCCCTTCGCACGGATTTATAACACATTCCACTTCAATACAAAAAAGGTTACAATCATTCCAATTATCAAAGATGAGGGAGCGGGTACGCAGAATAATGACAGGATTAACTTTATCACATTCTCATGGATGAATCTCCTGAATATCTACATTATCTTAGCGTGGTATGAAGATGCAGAGAGGAAACCAGAGACAACCGACCGAATCACTAATCAGATCATGAATGTTCGGAGTGTCCGCGAAAAATTGCTTGATGTGAGTCGGTATCAGATGACCGCGCTACATTGGAACACGACACACTTTGAGAAAGACTTTGAGTCAATTTACCTGAACGCAGTTGATGGATACAAGAAAATATCTCAGGAGAGAAACGTCGCCGTTCACAGTCCCAAAAATCACCTACAGACCCTTGAAAAATTTAAGGTAGACGGTCATTTCAGTTTAGTATCCTTTAAAGAGGCAAGTCTCCCACGCTCCTACGAAGCCGCCCATAGAGAATCCATAACAACGCATGTCTTAGAATCTCTTGAAGAAAATACTAAAGGCGTTTTCGACATCTCAAACTATCTTGGTGGGCAGTATTTTTTAACCGCTGATGAAGTTTACTGGGAGAATGACCAGTTAGTTATACAAGAATCTAAAAACAGTAGCAAAGGAAAACTTCCGTCTGAAGATGACATCAAAGACGGTCTGTTCAAATTGATTCTTTTTGCGAATATGGAAGAAGTGGCAATTGATGAAAAAACAAATATCGAGTTTACCACCCGATTGAAATTAACAGGGAATCTTATCGGTAGTTTACTCCTGCCGTGCGTTACAGAGGATGTGTACAATTTCTGTGCAGAAAATCGTTTGACCCAAACATATCAAAAAAGACTCATCTCACTCAATCAAGAAGCAAGTGAAAACAAGAAATTACAAATATGGATAACAGGTCGTCATGCGTAAATTAGCGAAAAGTCCACTACGATATCCCGGTGGTAAATCACGTGCTCTAAAACAGATTCTGCCGCTGATTCCGGCGAATATATCGGAATTTCGCGAACCTTTCGTTGGCGGAGGTTCGGTCTTTTTTGCAATCCGAAGTCTTTTTCAAAGCCATATCAAGTCCTATTGGATTAACGACCTTAATTATGACCTCTACTGCTTCTGGAAACAGGTAAGAGATCATGGGTCCAGCTTAGTTGACGCACTCAGAGAGAAACGCACAACTTCGACAAACGGGCGAAACTTATTTGAAGAATTAACAAAAACGAAAGATGAACTGAACCAAAACCGAGAACTCCTCTGCGAGTTTCAACGGGCTGTACGCTTCTTTGTGCTCAATCGCATTACCTTTTCTGGCACAGTGGATTCTGGAGGGTATTCACAATCCGCTTACGAGAAGCGTTTTACGGATTCATCTATTGAACGTGTGAAAAACATTTGTCCATATCTTTCCGGAGTCAAAATCACGAATGGAGATTATACCAATTCACTTTTCCAAGACGGAGACCCCGACGTATTTATTTTTCTCGATCCGCCCTACTGGAAGGCAACTGAATCAAAACTATACGGTGTGAGAGGCACACTACACACTACTTTTGATCACGTAAAATTCGCTGAAAATATACGAAAGTGTCCACACAGGTGGTTGATTACATACGACGACTCGCCCGTCATCAGGGAACTCTTTGATTTCGCTGAAATTCAGGAATGGACGTTACAATACGGGATGAACAATTACCGAAAAGAGAACGCGGCAAAAGGGAAAGAATTGTTTATCAGAAATTACTAAATTATTTTTTCCTTTTTATTTAGGGTCAATCTGTAAATATGTTGATTGAAGTAAAAAATGTCTCACTTTCATTTGGGACGACAACCGCCTTAGACAACCTTTCATTACAGGTCCAAGGCGGCGCTGTCGGTTTACTCGGACCGAATGGTGCGGGGAAAAGCACACTGATTAAGACACTCCTCGGTTTCGTCAAGCCGAACGAAGGCACAGCCACTGTATTTGGTTTGGATGTACAAGCGAACCCATTTGAAATTCGGAAACAGATTGGGTACATGCCGGAAGACGAATGTTTGATACCGGGTATGAACGCTGTCCAACTCGTATCTTATGCCGGAGAACTCTGTGGAATGCCGAGACGCGATGCGCTGCAACGCGCACACGAGGTGCTTTATTACGTCGGTTTAGATGAAGAACGGTATCGAACCGTGGATGGATACTCCACAGGTATGAAACAACGTGTGAAGTTAGCACAAGCCCTGGTCCATGATCCGACACTCTTACTTCTTGATGAACCAACAAATGGGATGGATACAAGCAGTAGAGAAGAGATGCTCGAACTCGTCAAAGATATAGCGACCGACAAAAACATCAACGTCATCTTGTCCTCACATCTGCTCCCCGATGTGGAATTCGCATGTCAAGAGATAATTGCCCTATCACACGGGAGTGTTGCTATTCAAGGACAGATAGAGGAACTCAAAGAGAACAAAGGACACTCTTTCGATCTGAAGATAGTCGGTGACAGTAAGGCTTATATCACCACTTTGGAACGCCACAATTTTCAGGTTGAACTGCATCCCGATAAACGCCTGCGCGTTACGTCGGCACGTCAGGATCAGACAGAAACAACATTTTTCTTCAAACTTGCTTACGATACAGGTGTCCAACTTCGCCAACTTCGTGGGGTGAAACATACGTTGGAGGATATTTTCGCTGAGGTGATGAGTGTGGATTCACAATAGAGCATCGAAGCACTACTTCACCACGATCTTAGTGCTTCACATCTTAGCGGCTGTGATACCCTCAGTGAGCATGGCGAATGAGATGCTCCGAATTGCTGGGATGGGCGGCACTCGTATCGCAACGTCTGCAGAGGACGCAGGCATATTTGGGAATCCAGCATCGCTTGTGCATGTAAAACACCATAATCTCGCGTTCGGTGCTGCGGCTGAAAATATTCACTGGGCAGAACTACCGAAACATGGCACTGTGCAATTTGCGGCTGAAGCCAATATTGACATTTCGCCAACGTTCTACTATTCACACACATTCGGTAAATGGGGTGCGAGTATCGGATATGACGCAAAATTTGTAAATTTTGCGGACTTCACACTTGAAAGCACCTATGCCGAATATCGTCGAAACGCACGGCAATTTTCCGCTACAACGGATCTATTCACACGCTACAACCTACTCCAAGAAAGGAACTGGGTCATAGGATTCAGCCGCGAAATCGGAAAATCAGCAGCGGGTATGCGCCTTAAAGTGTTAAAGCAAGTTGTAAATCGAGGAACAGCAATCTCAACTGTAAATTTGAAAGCACGCCACGGACCTGAAGTAGATGTAGATGCACCTGAAGAACTGATTGAGGCGATCGTTGAAGAATTACAATTCGGGGACAGAGTCCGGGACATCGTCCATGAACGCCAACCGACACTTGAGAGAACAGTCAACCGATTAGAGCTGGACATTGGGTTTCAACATCCGATACGGTTTACCGCCAATCAGACGAACCCACCACTGCTGGTAGGTGTCCTTTTTGAAAATCTCCTGCGCGCAGACTTAGTGGAGCCTCTCCCTTTCCGAGTCGGTATCGGTGCCGCTTATGAACCTCTGGCATGGATTACAGTCGCAACGGATATTTGGCGCGACTTTGGGCAAAAAGGAATAAGTTTCGCCGTTGGCAGCGAATTTCAGAAAACATGGGCTGGAACAGTGCCAAAAGCTGTGGCACTCAGACTCGGCGTCAGACTCACACATGTAACGCCCCAGTTTTCATTCGGAGTGGGACTCAGGCTTGGAACCACATATTTGGAATACACCATGATACTCGGAAATTTCACCTATGAATCCTACAAACACTTATTTGCATTCACCCTACGCTTCTAATTCACGGAGGTAAACTCGCATGGCAGATAGAAACAACGTTATTCCGGTTGGTGTTGCCCAAGTAGATATTACGCCAGATTATCCGATTCGACTCAGCGGTTACGGGAGTCGTCGCGCAGAATCCGATGGTATCATTCAGCGAATTTGGGCGAAGGCACTCGCTATCGGCAGCGACGCAGATGACCCTGTTGTGTTAGTAACGGTCGAAAACTGCGGCTTACCGGATGAATTGACTGAGGAAATTTCTGACCGAATCAAGGAGAAAACCGGAATCTCGCGTGCACATTTCGCGGCATGCTTTTCACATACACACAGTGCACCGTGCCTAACAAACGCCGCACCTTTCCTGTTTAGTACCGATATACCTCCTGCGCATCAGGAGACGATAAACCGGTACACCGCCCAATTCAAGGATTGGATGGAAGCCGTTGCTTTGGAGGCAATCGCAAATCGCGAGCCATCGCGTTTAAGTTGGAGCATCGGGGAACTCAGTTTTGCAAAAAATCGACGCACCGAAGGCGGTCCGGTAGACCACTCCTTACCGTGTATGCAAATCACAAGTCTGGACGGTACATTACGCGCCGTGTGGGCAAGTTACGCCTGCCATTGCACGACATTGGCAGGCACAGATAATCATATCTGCGGCGACTGGGCAGGGTTTGCCCAAGACGCCCTCCAAGACGCTCTCCCCGGTGTAACCGCTTTAATCTCCATCGGATGTGGTGCCGATGCGAACCCTGAATCACGGATGATGCCGATGCCGGATGGAAAAGAAGAGGTCTTCAGTACCCGTCTTGCGTATGCGAAAGCACATGGAGAAGCACTCTCAGAGGAAGTCCAACGTCTCCTGAAGAAAGAGGCGAAACCGCTCACCAGTGTGCCGACTGGCGTATTTGAGCGAGTTAATCTGCCGTTTGATACACTACCGACCCGTGAAGAGTGGGAGGCACGCGTAGCGGCTGGGGGTTCCGATGCCTACCACGCCCAAAAACATCTCGAACGCTTACAGGCAGGACTCCCGCTACAGACGGAACTTTCTTATCCGGTCCAAGCGTGGAGGTTCGGCGAGGAACTCGCCATTGTTTTCCTTGCGAGTGAAGTGGTTGTCGATTATTCGCTGCGTTTGAAAAGTGAATTAGATGCCGAACGCCTCTGGGTAGGTGCGTATGCAAACGCGTTTCCGTGCTATATTCCGTCGGAGCGGGTATTAGCTGAGGGCGGCTATGAGGGAGGCGGTGCTATGCTCTATTTCGGTCCACCGAACCGATTTGCCCCTGGGGTTGAGCAGTTGGTGATTGATACTGTGCATCGACTGTTGCCAGAAGCGTATCAGCGGTAAATGTCAACTCTTCACACTCCTTGGTTTACCATGCTCGAAAGGATACCAAGAATTTTCTCACACTGCTGAATTGAATAGATTTCAATATCAATCTGTAGATGCTTTTCCTTTAATTTCAGGAACTGCCATTCTGTCCCTGTGGTAGCAGCTCCATAAACAGAGGGGATGTTATTCCCCTTTTCAGCGTTAAAACGTTGGGCAGCAATCATCTCGGCAACACACTGCCCAAGTCCGAGTTTAGGATCGTCTTTCTTTGTTTCAACAAGAACGATAATGGGTGCCTCTAAAAAAAGCTGTCCTGGTGACAGGCTCACTAAAAAATCGCAGGTATCCACCAATCCACTCTCAAGGTCAACACTGAAATCGACTCCAGAAAAGAAACTGATACGGTCGTTGAACTTCTCCCGGAGTTCAACCAGTACATCCGCCACAATGAGTTCAGAACGTGCTTTCTCAGTTCCAATAGCAGCTGCCAAAGGCACCTTTTTTGCCAACCCTGCTGTCAGATAGGCACTTGGAACGATCGGCTCTATTTCAGAGAAGGTGCCTGCGGTTTCAACCTTCTTTAGTTGAAACGCCGCTAACACTGATTCCAAAGTGAAATTGCTATAACTCATGATTGGAAACCTCTTACAATACACTGCCGAGGAAAAAACAAGATTTTATTACTTCTCTAACATCCCGAAGCAATAGAATCTACAACAATAATGGGCAATTGTTCGTTCAGGCATAACAGCCCGAACGAACAATTGCCCAAAATCGAGTCATTTAAATCAACCCTGATTCTGAAAGCGTGTTCCGTAGGGATTCAAGGTTCGCAGGAACCATTGGTGCGAGTGGCAACCGCAATTTTCCATTGAGTTTCCCCATCAGTTGGAGCGCGGTTTTCGCAGGAATCGGGTTCGTCTCAATAAAGAGATCCACCGCCAACGACAACATTTTGTAGTGGAGTTTGCGGGCAAGTTCAAGGTTCCCCGCGTGGAAAGCGTTGCACATCTCTGCGACATCTGCCGGGGCAACGTTCGCCACAACCGAAATCACGCCTTTCCCCCCGACCGCAAGTATCGGCAACGTGTTCACATCGTCCCCTGAAAGCACAACGAAATCATCAGGGCACAAATCGACAACCTCACTGGCGCGTTTGAGTTCACCCGTCGCTTCCTTGAGCGCGACGATGTTTGGATGTTCAGCAAGTCGGGCAATCGTGGGTGACAGGATGTCGGTCCCGCAACGTCCCGGAACATTGTAGACGACAATCGGGATGTCCACTGTGTCAGCGATCTTCATATAGTGGGCATACAAACCCTCTTGGGTCGGTTTGTTATAATAGGGGGTAACAATCAGAGCGGCATCCGCACCTGCGGCTTTGGCATGCTCTGTTGCGCGCAAGGTGCGTGTTGTTGAGTTGGATCCGGTACCCGCGATAACAGGCACCTGCCCATTTACAGTTTCAACAGTGAGTTCTATCACCTTATCATGCTCATCCTCAGACAGCGCGGGGGATTCACCTGTTGTGCCACACGGGACGATGCCGTGTGTGCCGCCGTCAAGCTGAAATTGAATCAGTTCCTTGAGTTTCGCTTCGTCAAGCGATTCATCGTCCTTAAAGGGTGTGACGAGTGCAACGTAAGAGCCTTGAAACATGTAAACCCTCCTTTTCAGAGTTTTAACCATCAACTCGTGCCTTAACACTTATAACGGAGGCGAGTTAATGGTTAAAGTTTTTAGTTATCGGTTATCGGTTAAAGAGGGAATTTGTCCAACCCTCTCTTAACTGATAACTAACCACCATGCATCTGTCAGCGTTTCATCGTATTGGCTATCGGAAACTATTCGGAATCAGAGGTCCTCTTTACCGACTGCCGACAACCGATGGCTGACCGCTATTTCCGCGCGTTTAGTAATTCCATGCGTCCGTTGTGAGTTCACCGACGAAGATAACACGAGCATCGCCTTCAAGATAAACGTTTCGTGCCTCACCGTTCTCTACATCGAAATGAATCTTCAATTCGACCCCACTCGCCGTTTTCACAGCAACGGGGGATTCTACTTTTCCCAACGTCGCAGCAACAATAGCAGAAGCGATTGACCCCGTTCCACACGCGAGCGTTTCGTCTTCAACGCCGCGCTCATACGTCCGGATATCAATCAAACCTGGCGACTGAATACGGATAAAATTGGCGTTCGTACCAGCGGGCATGAAATCATCGTGATACCGCGTCTGCTGTCCTAAGTCAAAGACATCCATTTCTTCCAAATCCTCTACAAAGAAAACAACGTGAGGCACCCCGCTATTCGCGAATCCGACTGTGTGCATTCCATCCGCCAATTGGAGTGGAACATTGAGCCGTATGTCCGTAGGATCGCTCATACGCACTTTAACGCTCTCACCGACTATTTCGGATTCATAAATCCCAGCGTTCGTCAGAAATCGCATCTGTTCAGACGCTATGCCGTTCAGATAGGCGAATTTGGAGATACACCGTGCGCCGTTTCCACAGGTTTCCACCTCACCGCCATCGGCATTGAAGTAGCGCATACGAAAATCGACACCGTCCGCCTTTTCGACGAGGAGAACCCCGTCCGCTCCGACCGACATACGGCGTTGGCAGAGTTTTTTCACAAAATCTGTATCGGTGCTATCAACGATTCCCGCCAAATTATTGATAATGACAAAGTCGTTGCCTGCACCACTGAGTTTCATAAAGGGTATTTTGTCCATTCAGAGTCCTTTACTGCGGAGATATTATTTTGTTATATGATAATATTATTCGGCTTTCGAGTCAAGCGTTTTTTGGAAACTTCTTGGGGGAATTTAGTTCTCTTGTAGGAGGGATCTCCGAATCCCGACTCCGTGCTATGCAGCAGCCAACATGAGAGCATGCGTGCGGAGTTCTGCCACGATCTCCAACACACCGTCGTAACTATCGCATGTGACAAGACGATAGCGAAAGGGCTTAACATGTGGGATGCCTCTAAAATAGTTGCTATAGTGTCGGCGCATCTCAAGGATACCGAGCTTTAAGCCCTTCCATTTGATAGAAAAATCGAGGTGCTTTCTAAAAACTGAAATACGTTCATCTATTGAAGGCGGTGGGAGCAACTCGCCGGTTGCGAAATAGTGTTTTACCTCATTGAAAATCCATGGGTAGCCGATCGCTGCGCGTCCTATCATGATACCGTCAACACCGTATTGTTGCCGCATCCGTGCTGCCTTTTGCGGACTATCGACATCACCGTTGCCGAAGACAGGAATCGTCATACGCGGGTTGTCTTTGATTCTACCGATGAGTGTCCAGTCGGCGTCCCCCTTATACATCTGTCGCCGGGTCCTGCCGTGAATAGCAATCGCGCGGATACCGACATCCTGTAGTCGCTCCGCGACTTCAACGACATACTTCGTTTTATCATCCCAACCGAGTCGCGTTTTAACGGTTACAGGTAGATCCGTGGCTTTCACCATCTCGGCAGTCATTTTCACCATCTTGGGGATGTCTTGCAGGATACCCGCACCGGCACCTTTACAGGTAACCTTCTTAACGGGACAGCCATAGTTGATGTCAATAATGTCGGGTCGGACCTTCTCAGTAATTTCGACAGAAGCGCGCATGGAATCGATATTGTGCCCAAAAATTTGGATCCCAATGGGTCTCTCCATCTCAAATATGTCTAACTTTGCGACACTCGGTGCGGCATCGCGGATGAGTGCTTCGGAAGAGATGAATTCCGTGTACATAAGATCGGCACCGTTCTCTTTGCAGACGGCGCGAAAAGGTGGATCGCTCACATCTTCCATGGGTGCGAGCAACAGTGGGAAATTAGGAATGTTAAGATTGCCAATTGTTATCATGGTATATTATTTGTGAAATAATTTTAAAGTTGATTCGTTTTATAAATCTTTGCACCTACCTGCCCGTAAATCCTCAAGGACGTTCCCCTCAAGTTTGTCGAGTTTACCCGTTTTATCATCCTCTTCCAACTGTCTATCCCAGGCTTCCCAGTCGGCTTCTAACGTTTCATAAAGCGTGTTTTCAAGGGTTTCGAGCAATGCCTCTTGCGTTCTGTCCTCACACTTCACCTTCGGATGTTCTTGTATCCATCCTATCCATCCGTCGCCGTTCTTTTGGATGTGGGCGGTATAGGTTGTCTCGTATTCTGAATAGTAGATTTCGACGGTCTGAATTTTTCCCATGTGGACCTCCTTGGGTTGAATAAAATCTCACGCGCATGACTTATTAAAAGGCGGACCGGATCTGTCGCTCGTATTCGTCATGTCTGCCAATCCAAAACCAAACGAGGATCCCATCTTATTCGCGTGCCAAGGTTCGGTAGTTAATGCCAACTCTTGCTACCCAACAGGTACCAATCTTTTTGAGATTTAAGGATGGATGTCTTGGATCTCGCTTCAACAGTTCAAATTTTTCATCTGCAAGTTGTTGAATCCATCGTGGTAGTCCTTGATAATGTGCCCAAAACTCAGGAGTAGTTTTATAGATCTTTACACCTGCCCGCCCGCAAATCTTCAAGGGCTTTTTCAACAAGATGATCCAGTCGCCCGGCTTTTATATCTTCCTCAATCTGCTTATCCCAGGCATCTGCACGCGCTATGAGGATTTCGTGGAGTTCAGTTTTGAGGATTTTCAGTATTGCTTCCGGTGTGTTTCCTTTACACTGCACCTCGGGAACCTCCCGTATCTGTCCTATCCATCCTGCACCATTTTTTTCGATGTGGACAGTATAGGTGTCTCCGTATTCCGGATTTTGGATTTTGACGATCTGAATTTTTTCCATCTGTGCCTCCTTGTGTTAAAACCGTTCAGATTAAAGTATTATACCTTGCAAATGTGCCATTGTCAAGGGATCAGATCAGGAATAACTCCTTGACACTTTTCCTGTTTCATGATAGATATAAAGACAGATAAACTGCAGGACGTTATCCATTCACGCCAATTCCAATAGCGAGGTATTTTCTTATGAGATGTATTTTTGTGGGGATCGAATATGCCGGAAAATCAACATTGGTAGACCTGATGACCAGCTATTACCAACACCGGAAATTGAGGGTTCACGTTGACGATCACTTTACCATTCCGGATTCAACGCTCAGCCCGGAATCGAGAGCGGCGTATATACATTTTCCAGACGATGTGAAGGAACGGATGCAGCGGATGCAGCTTCAGTATCACGTTGAAGTCATAAAAAACTATCCGAACACCCTCATCGCGGGATGGCATATTGAGGAATTGGTTTACTCGTCCTTCTATGGCGATGATCCAGAAAGCACATACTACTCGAAGTATCACATCAATGCGCAACGCGGCTATGAAACACAAGTGATTGAAGCACGGTTGCCGGATGTCGTGATGATCCACGTCACTGCCAGTGATGACGCGATTAAGGAACGAATGGCAACAGACCCACACGAATATCAGATTATCAAGGAAGCCGACATCCCAACGCTTAACCATCTTTTTCAGGAGGAGATTGACAAATCTCTGTTTACCCAGAGTGGGCGTAAGATTGTGTTGGATACAACAGATAAAACACCGACCGAATCGCTCGATGAACTGCTTCTACTTTCCGAACCCTTGATTACGTTCGGTGAGCTTGCTGTTCGTGCAATGGATGTGCCAGATTCCGATTATCAGGTGCAGTATGAAAACGGTGTTCGGAAGATAATACCGGGATAGGAAAAGACGGGGTGAGTAACCCCGCCATAAGGGTTATAGAGTTATCTGCTCAAAGGATGCTCGCGGTTTGCGATTGGGAAGGGGACGCGTCCTCCTGACAGTTGAGACTCGTAGGCACCGAGGATCATTTCCAAGGCAGCAACAGCGTCTGCTGCCGCGGAGATCGGTTTTCGGTCGTTCTCAATCGCATCAATCAGATCGCGAATCGCGAGTTCATTGCCGCTGGAGAAAGGTGTTTGGTCTAAGTCAATTGCCTCCCACTCCTGATCCGGATTTGAAGGGAGCAGAACTGGATACGGATAAACCATGAGTCGGTTTGCGACATCACCGCGGAGCGAGAAAATCCCTTCGCTGCCGACGATTTCCATGCCGTATCTGCCAGAACCAGCCTGATCTCTCCGAGATTCAAAAAAGCCAGAGACACCGTTTTTGAAAGAAAAGTAACTGTTGATGGAATCACCGGCGACGGGTCCAACAGGTTCTGTGGGTTCGTGGTCGTCGCCGTATGCAATCTCCTTGCCGTTCGTTGTGACATGAGACTGCATCCATGCGACATCACCGACGAAGAAACGCATCATGTTAAAAATGTGGGTGCCGAGAACAATCATATCCTCACCACCCCCGCGATGGTCCTGCTTGCCGCTGGCATGAATGGCTTGGATGGTGCCGATTTTCCCATCGTCGAGCATCTGTTTGATTGCATGTGTCGCCGGAAGATAGACCGCCTGATGCGCCACAGCGACCTTTAGCCCGCGTGCTTCTGCTGTCTCAACGATTATATCTCCATCGGCGAGCGTACTCGTCATCGGCTTCTCGCTATAGACGCTGCATCCCGCCTCAAGGCACGCAGTTGTCATAGCAACGTGCTCCGAGGTCCAACGCGGACAGACGCTCACAATATCAAGATCCTCTTTCTCAAGCATTTCTCGGTAATCGGCGTAACTGCGTAAGGCACCTGCTTCTGCTGCTGCCTTTTCTCTACCCTCTTCGTTCGGATCAGAGACAGCGATAAATTCGACGTTCTCTATATTTTTATATGGGGTATGGAGTCCATGTCCGAAGTTGCCGGCACCGGTATGACCGATTGCTGCTGCACGATACGTTTTTTGACTCATTTTCTCTCCATTTCTGTGTTGTGATTTAGTATCCCTTCTGCTTGTCAACGACGTTGACTAAGGGATCACCCTTTACGTAACGATGTAGATTGTCAATAAAGAGTTGCATGGCACGTCTCCGAATGTGCTGCGAGGCACCTGCGCTATGTGAGGTCAGAATGACATTCTGCTGTTCCCACAGTGGGTTATCCGGTGGACACGGTTCTGTATACGTTACGTCCAATCCCGCCCCCGCTAATTTCCCGCTCCGAAGTGCGGTTACCAACGCCGTTTCGTCAACAACTTTTCCACGACTGACATTCACGAGGTAACTCGCATCAGGCATCTGATTAAATTGCGCATCTGATAGGAGTTTATGTGTTTCAGGGGTACTCGGACAGCATACCATGAGGACGTCGGACTTCGCCAAGAACTCCATCAACCCATCCAAACGAAAGAATTCTGATATGGTATCAGGTTTGTCGATTGGCTCTACGTCAGCGGCAATGACATTAAATTCAAACACCTGTGCGCGTGCCGCGATTGCTCGTCCGATGCCACCCAACCCGAGTATGCCCATTGTCATTCCCGCCAGTTCGATGCATGGAACACGTTCCCAATGTTTCGTCTTCATAAATTCCAATTGATCGGGAATCCGACGGGTGATGGATAAAAGGAGCGCAAAGGCGTGCTCCGCAATCTGTGTGCCATACAAGCCTCGACAGTTGGTGAGTGTAACATCACTCGCCTTGAAAGCAGGATACATAAATCCTTCAACCCCAGCATGCGGTTGGTGCACCCAACGCAATGCCGTTGCTTCTGGCATAGCATCTTCGCTAACGTGTCCAAACAAAATACCAACATCGGCGATGTGGTCACGCAAAGACGCACCGCGTGGTAAAAAGTGCACCTCAACCCCTGGGGGAACATCCGATAGCATTCCCTCAATTTCGGGTGCTTGCCGACTGCCAATCAAAACCTTCGTATTATCCATACGTCTCTCCAATGCCGGTTATGTCATCTACCTATAGAAAACCGGATTAACCGCGAATCGAATCTGCGTGCTTTGCCCACTGAAAATCGAGGTCACTGATGCCACCCGCATCGTGGGTCATTAGGTCAATCGTCACACGGTTATAGACATTGAACCATTCAGGGTGGTGGTTCATGGATTCGGCGATTAAGGCGAGTTGTGCCATGAAACCGAACGCTGTAACAAAGGTATCAAACTGGAATTCCTTGTGTAACTTACCGTCTTCTACCGTCCAACCGTTGAGTTGTCCCAAGTTTTTCTGAATTTCAGCGTCTGAGAGTTTTTTCGCTGCCATTGAACGTTCTCCTCAAGATGTGATATGTGTTGGAATCCTGAAAACCATTTCGCTATGTCCAAATCGTGCCCCTTTTCAAAGCAGACAAATTGCCCGATATAGGCATAAGCCAAGTGGCATTGACCGAAATTGTAGTGGAAAATTATAATAAATGCAAGTTAAAATAGTAACAGAGGTTTTCACCACAGCACTCATAACTTTCTGGCGCGCTTTACGACTTTATGTTTTCACTCATTCGGCTTTATACAGGAGGAACCAATGCCAGGCGCAACCACCCTTTATTTTCCAGAAGTAGGACCCGAATGGCAAGACTGGGTCCAGGTCACAAACGTGGGGACTGAAGATACCCGTGTGACCGGAATCGCGAGGCATGCCAACAACGGGCAACCCACGTGGTCTGCGGAAAAAACAATTAGTTCCTTCGAGTCCTGGATACCCCCCGTTGACGAGATTAAAACGAACTCCTCAATGCAGTTCACCGCCGACCAACCGATTGTAGCAGAACGACACATGCACAAGGACACAAATGTGCTGGATTTCATCGGCGCAGCTCCAGAATACGGAACAGTCGGCCAGCGGCTCTTCTTCCCAGAATTGGTCTCCGGTGCTCATGATTGGTTTCGGGTTCTAAACGTCGGTGAGGCAGACGCGCACGTCAACATCACCGTCAGAAACAGGAACGGCGATGTCCTCAGACAGCGCCATCATGTCATCAAGCCACTCTGCTGTTGGGATCTCAACGAAGGTGTGATGGGGAACGTTACCGGCACAGTCGAGATGCAAAGTTCACAGCCGATTGTCGGTGAACGCCATCTCCACTACCAAGGCGGTAAAACAAGTGTCGGACAATTTGGACAAGTGATTTCGGATGCACCTCGGACGCTCTTTTTGCCAGAAGTCGGTCCCGCATGGCAAGATTGGGTTGTCATCGTCAACGTTGGAAGAGAAGATGCAGAAGTAACGATGATTGCCCGGAAAGATGACGACGCACGATCAACATGGACAAAAAAACGCGATCGACTGAGACCTTTTGAGTGCTGGACACCGCCCATAGACGATATTAAAGTAAACTCCTCCGTAGAAGTGCGCAGCAATCAGCCGGTTGTCGCGGAACGACACATGCATAGTGGAACAGCCATTATCGATTTACCGGGCGCATCGGTGGAGGGTGGACAGATTGGTATTCGGCTTTTTTTCCCTGAAATCGCAGGGGGTGCTTGGGATTGGTTCCGATTCCTTAACGTCGGGGAAGCAGATGCCTTTGTCAATGTCATCGTCCGTAATCGTGAGGGACATATTCGTCGGCAAGTGCATCGTCAAATTAAACCACTCTGCTGCGTAGATATGGATGAGGAGGCAATGGGGAAAGTGCGCGGCACCGTCGAAGTGCAAAGCACACAACCGATTGTCGGTGAAAGACACCTCCATTACCAAACCGGACACAAAGGCGCGGTTGTTGGTGAATACGGCGTTGTGATTGGAGAATAAATATGGCATGGATTCAAACCGTAGATGAGGCAGATGCCACCGGGATCGTGAAAGAGGAATACGACGCAGCGATTGCGCGGGCGGGTCAACTTTACAATATCGTCATACTTTTCAGTGCCCGACCGAAAAGTATGCGTGCTTTCGTTGAGCTCTACAAAGTCGTGATGCACGACCCGGACTGCCCATTGAGTCGGATGCAACGGGAAATGATCGCCACCGTCGTCTCAAAAGTGAACGAATGCCACTACTGAATAATAGCACACGCCGATGAATTGCGGGAACAATTCACAGACGAACAGATTACACAGATTGTAACGGATTTTCAGACGGCTGATATTGACGAAACCACAAAAGCGATGCTTGAATTTGCCGTCAAAGTAACGAATGCAGCACCGACTGTTACACAAGCAGACTTGGAACGCCTGCGTAGTTACGGACTCACTGACGAGGCACTCTTCGCTATTGTGGAGGTCGTCGGGTTTTTCTGTTACGTCAACAGGATAGCGGATGCGTTCGGAATTGAATTAGACGATTTTCTGGAAGGGAGAAATTTTGATGAATCTAACGGATAAAATTGCGATTGTGACAGGCGCGGGACAGGGTATCGGCAAAGCGATTGCCATCAGACTCGCAAACGCTGGGGCAGATGTCGGTATCATGGATTTAAATATGGCAGCCGCTGAAGCGGTAGCACAGGAAATTGAGGCTACTGGACGCAAAGCATTACCCGTTCAGGCAGATGTATCACAATCTACTGATGTCAATGCCGCTGTGGAAAAAGTGATTTCCACCTTTAGTCGTGTTGACATTCTCGTCAACAATGCCGGCATTGCGGGACGGACACTGCCATTAACCGACTTAGAAGAATCGGATTGGGATGCCGTGATGGGTGTAAATCTCACAGGCGTTTTTCTCTGCTGCAAAGCAGTCATTCGTCCGATGATTGCGCAGGATTACGGGAGGATTGTGAACATTGCCTCAATTGCTGGCAAGGAGGGCAATCCGACGCTCATCCCGTATTCGGTGTCTAAGGCGGGGGTCATCTGCCTGACAAAAGCACTGGCGAAAGAGGTAACCGACTATAACATCCGTGTGAACGCCGTATCCCCCGCGGTGATCCAAACACCGATATTGGAAGGCATGGCGCAATCGACGATTGACTATATGGTGGGTAAAATTCCGTTGGGACGTGTCGGGAAACCGGAAGAAGTTGCGGCTGTGGTGAATTTCTTGGCTTCAGATGAGGCGAGTTTCGTGACAGGGCAATGCTACGATGTCAGCGGTGGAAGAGCGACGTATTAGGTAGCAGTCAGCTGTCTGTATTCCGATGAATCAAGGAAGAGCGCGGCCGGGAGATCGATCCTACAGAAAGAGGCGGAGTTTTACCTCCGCCTCTAACTTATAGTCTCTCAATTGAAAAATCGTTTCTATTCTGCGATACAGTAGAGATACTGACCGCCGCGGAGGAATAACTCCGAACCCACAACTGCAGGTGAAGCGTTGAAGCTATCGTCCAACGTGTTTTCCGCTATGATTGTAAATTCGGGACCGTGCTGGAGAACGTTCACGGTTCCGTTCCGTCCGGTGATGTAAACGCGATCCGATGCCCCAACAATCGAAGCGTAGACCCCAGAAACACCCTGTAACCGTTTCGGACCGTAGTGCGCCTCACCAGTTTTAACATTGAAAGCAGTGAGGATACCGTCGTTGCTTTTCAAGAAATAGAGTATATCACCATAGAGGAGTGGCGACGGAACATAAGGGGTATCCCGACCGTGTTCCCACACAATTGCCCCTGAACTGCTAATATCACCCATTGCTTTTGCAAGATGGACTGCCTTCAAGTCACTGCCTCGGAAACCACTCATCAGATAAACGAACCCGTCAGCAGCGACAGGTGAAGGAATACTATTCGCAGTCAACCCATCGCCTTCCCACAAAAGTTCACCCGTTTCCAAATCGTAACTACGGACACGATTTGTCCCTGCGGTAACCACTTGATATTTCCCATCCTGTTCAACGACAATCGGTGAAAACCAAGTTGTTCTTTCATTGCGGTCGGTCTTCCATAACACATCCCCTGTCCGCTTGTCAAGCGCGGTAATAAAGGAATCACCCTCATGGTCCTGAACAATAACGAGTGTGTTACCGTGAAGAACAGGTGAACTCCCTTCTCCGAAGGTATTGCGTTTATACATCGTGCCAACATCTTTTTCCCATTTCACATTGCCCATCATATCCACACAGTAAAGCCCGCGCGAACCGAAATAAGCATAGATGAACTCACCATCGGTGACCGGAGAGTTTGAAGCGAAAGTGGCATCTTGATGCGTGCCTTCATGGGGATTTAACTCTCGCAGCGTTTTCTGCCAGAGGATACTCCCATCATTTCGATTGATGGCGATAAGATTAAACTTGTAGGCGTTTTCAACTGCCCCTCGTCCACGCCTTTGGTTAAAGAAACCGCTGAACGGGTTGTCATCGCCTGATTCCTCGGCTTCTGCTTTCGACGCTTCCCCCTTAATTGCGGTTTGGATGAAAATTTTGTCTTCCCAAACAATTGGCGCGGCATGTCCTATGCCGGGGATAGCGACTTTCCAACGGATGTTTTCAGTTTCACTCCATGTCGTGGGTGGACTGGCTTCAACTGCGACACCAGTTGCGTGAGGTCCGCGCCAGTGGTGCCAGTTCTTCTCGAAACCGATTGGCTGTGACGCGCTCGCTGCGATCACCGTCAAAGTAAGGGTAAACACTGTTAGAATTGCGATTCTCTTTATCATCTTGATTCCTCTCATGTTTATTGTAAAAATGGGTTACTAAATTGCTATACTTAAGGGTGATTCATTACACCTTGCAGACGCTCCGCCACGCCTGTAACTAAATTAGCCTATAATATCCTCAATGACAAGCGGTTGTGCTAATTCGTTATTTGCTGCTTCCAGTTTTTCACGACTTGAAACGACACACACCGCGGCTTTGTCTCGGTTTTCCTCCAAGAGTTGCAGAAGTGCCCGTTTTACCTCAGCAGGGGTGGCACGTCGGAGTTGCGCGTAGCGTTCTTCCCGCATCTCACGTGTCTGTCCTACAAGGTATTGACTCAGCGCATCACTCGCTGCTTGACTCGGACGAATTGGTTTCTCAGCAGTTTTCGCTGTCGCGATAATCGCTCGATCAATGTCTGTCTGTGTCCATTGGACCTGTTTAACGTAGTCGGCTGCCTGTTCAAAGACGTTGAGCGTCCGTGCGACGTGTGGATCGCGATATGAGGCTTGATACAGTTGCGCATCAAACGGACTGTAGTTGAAATATGCCCCGTAAGCGTTGCCTTTAAAGCGGATCTCGCTCATGATGTAATCCAATCGCAGAATATGTGCGCCGATAGTGAGCAGCGTTGAGTCAGGATCCGAATAGTGCGGTGCCGGGATCACGTGTGCACAGTAGGCAATCTGAATAGGACCGGCTAATCCTTCTCTCGGCGGTGTCCGAAACGGTTGAAACGCAATGGATTCTGACGGAATCGACTCCTCTCGCATCGCGCTGAGCCACTCACCAAGTTTAGTGCGTGTCGTTTCAAAAGCGGTATCGGAACCCGTGAAACTCGCGGTCACGCGCCCGCGGGTCAGCAGGAAGTCGCGAATCGCTTCTATATGACATATCAACTCGGCGTTAAGTTCGTCAAAATTGTTGAGGAACGTTTCGCTGTTGTGGAGTTGCGGAAGACCAAAAACAATTTCCGAGAGATGTGATTCTGGTGACAGACCTCGCGAAGCGTGATGAATCGCTGTATTCAAGCCGTCCTGAATCATTTCCGTCCGGTATTCAGCAACAGCCTGCACCAAGACATCACGAAGGCGTTCTGTATCGCGCGGGTTCACAGCAAAGACAAGGTCATGGAGCACATCAAGTGCCTCGTCGATTTTGCCATCAAGTGCTTTGAGATGAAAACGCATGTTTTGCAAGGAGCGGTTTGTATCAAGAGCATGCGTACTGAATCCCGGTGAACAGCCGATCCCACCGGTAACAGCCGATGTCCGATGCGCTATCTCCGCGTAGTCCATATCGGCAGCACCGAGTTTGCTAATCGCATCGGTGTATCTCGGTAGGTAACTCCAAAGATGCTCCGGCAAGCCTTGCAAATCGAAGTTTAGGACGAGATAGTTAACGCCATTGGCAAAGACATCATTGTGAAGAAGCGGACGACCCTCAACGTTCTGAACCGTTGTCGGGATATGTCTCGGTTTTTCGGGTAGATCGCTCACCTGAAGTTGCGGCAGTTTCGCCAATGCTTCAGGTGAATTCGGTTGTGCGTTGAGACGTTCCAATTCAGCGGCATCCGCGGCAATCCGTGTCACCTGTTCATCCGTGAGTTGTGCGCGTATCTCCTTCATTTGTTCGACGAGTTCGGCATCGGTTTTTGCTTGTTTGTCTCTATCTGGAGATAGAACGCTTGTCAAACGATGTGGATTTTCAATAAGCCGCTTACGGATGACTTCATTGAAAATCGCTGGATTTTCCTGCCATTGCTGACGGACATCCGCGAGCGTTTTCCCCATTTTCAGGAAGGTGTTTGAATCCTTCTCATATATCCAACCCTCAATGACACGTTGGAGCATGCGGAGCGGGAACATCGACGCAACCTCTTGATAGTGATAGGTTGCTTGCTGGAACGCGGCTTCCACCTTCTCACTATCAATCTCTGAATCCGCAACCTCTGTGAGTGTATCGGTGACGAGTTCGGTAAACGCTTCGACACGCTCGGTTTCACTTCCCTTGAGGAGAAGGTAGAAAGTTGCCGCTGCCCCGATAGAACCAGCACCCGAATAGACGAGATCCGCGCCGAGTTTGGAATCGATAATCGCTTTTCGGAGTGGTGCAGCTTCATTGCCCAGAAGAATGAGACTTAAAATACGCCCCAAAACTACCTCTTCAGGATCAGTCGCATCTCCGATGAACCAACTCAACATCAGGTACGTTTTCTCTGTGAGGGGTTCATCCGCGCCAACAGGATAAGTATCCATTACAACTTGTGGTGATTTCCATTTCGACTGATGGGTAACTTCTGGACTAAGGGGTCGCAAGGCGGCACTCGCCTCGTTTCTCGGAATCTTATCCAGTTTATCCGCGAGAAAGGAAAGATAGTCGCTTGTTGGGATATCACCGTAGAGGAAGAAGTAACTGTTACTCGGATGATAATAGGTTTCGTGGAATTTCTTCAGCTGCTCGTAGGTCAAATCCGGAATTGCATCGGGATCTCCACCAGACTCACAGGCATAGAGCGTATCTGGAAGGAGTCGGCTCGTCATTGCGCGATACAACAGTGATTCTGGATCCGAGAAGACCCCTTTCATCTCATTATAGACGATACCGGTTACCTTCAAATCGCCAGTCGGATCTTCGGGATTAACAGGTGCGAGATGGTGCCCTTCGCGCTTAAAGGTCTCCTCCGTGAGGAGTGGATGGAATACCGCATCAAAATAGACTTCTGCTAAGTTGAAGAGATCCTTCTTTACATTGCTCGCTACAGGATAGTAAGTATGATCTGAACTGGTCATGGCGTTGATAAAGGTTGCCATGCTCATCTTGATCATTTCAAAAAACGGTTCTTTAACCGGGTATTTCTGTGAACCCGCTAAGACGGCGTGCTCAAGTATATGCGGGACACCTGTATCGTCCGATGGTGGGGTCGGAAAATTAATGGAGAAGAGGTTCTCTGTGTCGTCCGTGTAGAGATGTAGTAAGCGGGCGCCGCTATGTTGATGTGCTAATTCAATCGTCACCGCTCGCAATTCGTCGATCGGTGTGACGGCTTTGACTTCAAAGCCGTGCAGTTGTTCGCCGGGACGTAAATCTACCTCCGGCATTCGGGTCGTTTCCATTATTTAATTGTTCCTTGCGGTTCGGTTAGCGTGCTATGGGAGTTAACGTTCTCTTCCGTAGAGCCGCCTTCCACTACGTTTCAGGCTCATGATCTTTGACTCAAAAGAAAAAACGTTCCTAATTATTCCTTGCGGTTTTTTAATTATTCCTTGCGGATAAGTAACGTTGGCTCGGACTTTCACGTGCCTTTCAATATATCCGTCCTCCACTACGTTACGGACTACGTGTTTCGGCAAAAAAGAAGAAAGTTACTATCTTTCCAAATTAGCACAAACGAGTTCTTCATCGTTCCGAATGAAGACGTGTTTATAGGCAAACGCGGGATGTGCCCATGTAACACCGCCTCTTCGGTTCAACTGATCGCGTGTCGGTTCAATCAATTTGGCGCGACTGATAATATTCAGTCCTTCAGGAGAGAGTTCTGTAATGAGAAGTTCGCCGTGTTCATTGAACATCCAGACCTTGTTATCCGATGATACAGGGTGTTTAACGAGATGAATATTGCTCCAGCGCGCTTTCCTGACGGCGGAGAGGTCTTCCCAAATCCGATCCCCATTCCGTGCATCCAGACAGCGGAGTTCACCGTAACTATCGACACCGTAGATGTAATCCCCAAAACGCACAGGGGTCGCCATCGTCGTCTGAAGTGCATCGGTATGCTGTTCGTTTTTGCCTTTACGATGCCAGCCGAGTTCTACTGACAACTTATCCTGGGACACTTTCAGAAGAAGCGAGCCTTGACGGAACTCAGTAACGAACAATTCATTCTGGTCGAAAATAGGTGTAGCAATAGCTATCTCGAAACTCTCGGGTGGAAACGGATAAAGCCAATAGACTTCACCGGTCTGTGGATTGAGTCCCGCTATATTCGCACCCGTCCAACAGACAAGGACGCGTTCACCTGCTTGCGTGATAACAATCGGTGCTGAATAAGAGGCGTTATCGTCCAATGCTTTCCATTTTTCTTCACCGGTTTTCCTGTCAAATGCCACAATACAGGCATCGGGTTTGCCGCCGATTTGAACGATTAGGTTTTCTCCTTCAACAATAGGCGCGCTCGCGATACCCCAGATAGGCATATTAATATTATATTCGGCATTGAGATCTCTTTTCCATACGATGTCACCCGTAGCAGCGTCAAAACAGTGCAGATGTCCCATCGCACCCAAGGCGTAAGCGAATCCGTCATGCAGAGTCACAGTCGCACGCGGTCCTGCTGTATAGTCAATCTTGTATACGCATTCATAAGTGTAGGACCAGATGGATTCACCCGTCTCCGAATCAAAACAGTGAACACGCTCGATCTGTTTCGGCTTTGTAACCCGATCGGTAACATAGACACGTCCATCAGCGACACTCGGTCCGCTATATCCACTTCCGATACGAACCCGCCAACGCAGCGGAATCTGCTCACCTTCAAATTCTTCAATGATTCCCGTTTCGTTCCAAACACCCTTGCGGTCTTTCCCGCGCCACTGGTGCCATTCATCGGCACTTGAGAGTTGCGCTTGCATTGCGACGATCGCAAATACTGCAATGAGTAGGTATGTAAATTGTTTCATAAGTTTTTTGTATAACTCCTCAGCCAGAGAACCATCTGTTGATAGACCTCTGTTACCTCTTTATATTCTGATTTTAGTTTGGCTAATTCCGCATGCGGTCCGTCAATTCGACTCCGCTTGAGTGCGTCTGAATTCCGATGCGTATCGCCTTGATATGTAATCTGGACCAAAGGTTCAAGGTGTGCAACATCGGCACTGGTGTCGCGTAAATATTCCCAGATGAGTCGGGTTGCACAGGTGCTGTTTCTGTTCTGAAATGCGGGAGGCTTGTGATCGAATCGGTATTTTTCAGGGACGCATGTATTTCCGACATCCACAACACAATCTGCATGCAACATGAGTTTCTCTGGCACTTTTCGGCTCACAAACAGGACCTCTGACGCGTGGTCTTTGAAGAGGAAATCTTGGGCGATCCATGCGCTAACAATGGCATCAAGGTCTGGATTTGCGTGTGTGATAATCCGTTTCAAATTTTTTGATTGTTCCTTAGCGTTGATTCGCAAAAACCTCCACTGGGGTGTAGAGAGTGCTTGAAAGACTTTCTTTAAACGTCCAAAACTTGTGAGTAGCAACTTAGATTATTATAAAGTATAGCACAGCACAAGGATAGATGTCAATTTAGGATTTCTGTGATCCCGTAGGTTGGGTTGAACGGTGCTGAGAGGAAGAGGTCGGTGTTTCAAACACACGTCACATCCAAGATACTGCCATATACACTCAAGAACACAGGGAAACCCAACTTCGCGCCGCCAGAGGCTCGACACTCCAGACAAATGCGTTGGGTTTCACTCCGTCTCTCGTTGATGGGACGTGTATGGAGAAAACCCGTTTTTCTATGATTTTTTACGGTTTTGGTGGCATCCGTTCTACCCAACCTACGATGGTATAGAATTAGGAAAATATTACTTAAACTTCATAAATCTTGCCATTGGAACTACAGATCGCATGAAAACCGTATAAAACCTTTTGTTATTAACGATTTAGAAAATATATATCCCTAATACGTTATTAGAGGAACCCCTGTTAAAACTACTCTCCAGGCGGCGCGTCTATAACGCATCGAAACCCGCGTAAGAGGGAACCAGGCTCGCCACCGAGACGACTGGCGCATCGGGTGAAATCCAAATTCTCTGCCCAACCGCCGCCTTTTAGAACATGTCCATCACCGGTCTCAGGTCCCTTCGGATTGATATTAGGCGGTGAGGTCTGATAATAGTTTGGATCATACCAATCGGACACCCATTCCCAGAGATTGCCCGCCATATCGTGTGCCCCGTAAGGGCTTGCACCTTGTGGAAACTGTCCAACGGGTGCGGTCTCTTTATAGCCATCTTTGCGTCCGGTGCCATCATTTCCGCTGAGTTTTGTTCCGTCCCACTCATCTCCCCAGGGCCAAATACGTCCATCTGTTCCACGAGCGGCTTTCTCCCATTCCGCTTCTGTTGGCAACCTTTTGCCTGCCCACACGGTATAAGCGACTGCATCCTCCCACTCCAAGACAACCGCAGG
>JAGWBV010000004.1:54507-76019 GCA_021295715.1 Candidatus Poribacteria bacterium
AGTGCGCTGGGGACGTTCATTGTCGAATCGGGTGATTCTACGGAGCGGAAAAATTTCTTTATAGTATTCAATATCGGCATCACTGGTTCCCATGAGGAATTCGCCAGCGGGGACATAGACCATTACGGCTTCATCTTTAGGGGTTGTAATCGTCTGAATAGGAAGGGGACCCACAAGGGGAGCACTTGCTCTCTCTCGGCAGGCAAGCGCTAATAACATGAGCATCAAGAGAACAAGAGATGAAGTTAGGAAACCTCGCCAGCGGAAAATTCTGACTTCTTTAAATTTCATTTCAATTGTATAGAGGGATATTTCTATATGGCTGGGGATCGAATTGATAGGCGCGCATTGGAAACGCGCCTATCAATAAAATATCGAGATTGAAAATCTCGCCTACTGAACTGCTTTTAGGTCACCCCACGTTGTGGAGAGTTTACCAGCAGGTTCAACCGGTGTTGTGGACATAAGCCAAATAATAATTTCAGCCGCGACAGCACCTTTCGGTTCATCGCCACCATTGGTCTGTATCACTGGAATGAGCCGGCCGAGGTTGCCATCGCGAACGATAATCGGATCCGCACGGGTGCCGTCATCGTTTTGTGCGAGGGACACTTCGACTTCCCAATTGCCAGCGAGTTGATCAACGTGGAAGGGACGGTCGGATGCATAGTCGGTTAAACTTGGGGCAATGGCTTTGCCTTCAGCCGTGACTGTCATAGCAGTATCATCGTCCCACATCACAATGTCATCGATATCCATCATGTTTTTCAAACCACCCTCTTCATTTCTGCCAGCTAAGCCCCAGAACATATAATCGGCGTGGTTAATAAAAACATCGCCATCGGTGGTTTCGATGAAGGTTTCGGCGATAGAGCCATCTGTCTGTGTATTACCTTCCGGATAAATTTCAGGTGGGAAATCACCGTAGAGGACACAGATATCCAAGCCATCGTCGCCGGTGACACTTTCCATCCAATCGGCTAAGTCTCCGGCTTGGCCATCGCTATCATACCATGTGACAGCAATATCCGCATCCTCGAGCATACCGACACAAATCTCTGCCTGTTCGTCAGCCGCTGCCTTACTAATCCATTGCGTGATGCCGGTATAGATAACGACATCACCGGCAGCAAACACGTGTGCCAAAGGCAGTGCCATTAACGCAATAAGGGTGAGCGCAAGAAAAATATTTCGCATTAACTATTATCTCCTTCTTTTTAAGTCTCCCCACAAAGCAGGAAGTTTATCTTGAGGGTCAACGTCAAGTGCACCAACCGCTTCAAGGTAGTAGTTGAGAATGATTTCAGCGATGACATCCCCCATGGGCTCGCCGCCGTTGTTCGTTTGGTAGACTTGTATGAGCCGTGCATCCGTTTTCGTATTCCGGACAATACAGGGATCGCAGCGGTCAGCTTTTTGGTTACCCGTATCCGAAGCGAATGCGATTTCCAATTCCCAATCATTTTTAAGCTTATCAACGTGGAACGGACGGTCTGTCGCATAATCGTCAAGCGTTGGGGTCAGTTCTTTCCCTTCCTTTGTGACTTCCATCGGCGTATCATCATCCCATTGAACCATGTCTGGGATATCCATCATATTCTTGATACCGCCTTCTTCGTTTCTACCACCTTGTCCCCAGAAGAAATAATCGGCACTGTTTGAGAAACTGTTCCCTGCATCAAGATATTCTTCAGCAACAGTTTCTTTCTTTGCATCTTTACCGGCATCGTAAATTTCGGGCGGTACATCACCGAACATGACAATGAGGTGATGTCCCTTCTCCACGGTGTGTTTTTTCGTCCAGGCTTCGACCTGTTTTGCTGGACCGTGGAGTATCAGTTCACCGATGCCGTCAGCACCGTCCAGGTGCTTTGCCAGTATTTCGGCTTCCTCTTGTGCCTTTGCCTGACCAATCCACTGCACCGTGTCCGTGTAGATAAATATATCTACTTTATTCGCGGCATCGGCTGTGGGTGCCCAGAGCGCGAGGGTCGCGGCGCATAGCACGCCAGCAACAATCATAAAAAATCTCATTTAGAGATCCTCCTATAGTAGTGTAAAACATAGACATTGTGAGCAATGTCTACAATTTGCACGCATTTTACATTTTTTTTAGAAATTTGTCAAACAAAAAATTGACATTTTCATCGAATGATACTTGAATACCGCATCCGTCTAATTGAGTGTAGCCTCAACATAGGGGTGGAGGCTACGGGTTCACAAGAGTTCCAATGACGAAATAATAGTGTTACTGCAGCGACTTTTTGAGTCGTCCCCAGACAACGCTCACTTTACCGCTCGGATCCACTGCTTTTGCGGTCGCAAAACGGTTTGAAATGAGCTCAGCATACTCTGTAGCAATCTGATCATTTGGGGGTATCGCTGTTCCGCAACATGAGGTATGGAAATTAATGAACCATCCCTTCATGTCTTCTGATCGGTAAGCAATTGGATCCGCGTTTACCCCATCGTCGGCGTAACTCTCGTACTCAAAATCGTTCCCCTTCAAAACAGCAAGCCCCGATGCTCGATTGGAACTCCATTTTTTCAGAGAAGGTATATACTCCTTACCCAGATCCGTCGGGCTAACTGCTGAGACTGTGCCATTGGTAACTGTGGCTCCAAACACACTTCGCTGTCCAGCACCGGCAGCCGTAACGCGCGCTCCTTTATCCCAATAATAGTAGAAGGCGTAATCACCAATGAATCCACCGATCCCACCTTCTCTGAGCCATGTATAGACAAGGTCTTTCTTACCTTCGTTCTTAAATATCGTCCCGGGCGTATTTCCTTGTGTGATGATATAGATACCTTCTGGGTTCGCCTTCATATACGCAACCAACTCGTCACTATCCACAATTTCAGCAGTTAACTTTTTGGCTTCCAATTCCTCCACCATCATTTCTGCTAACTGCTTCGGGTTTGGCACTGCCAAGCCACCCCCATTTTCAACGGCTGCGTCATAAAAAACAGCGACATCCTGTCCAAACGCATAACCCGCGAAAATTAGAGCCAGCACACAGGCACAACAAAATAACCTTTTCATTCTCCTGTCCTCCTCGTCTACAATTTCAGATCGGATTTAGTGTTGTCAACCTTCATCACCTAATTTCACCCAAATTACCACTTACAAACTTTAGACAAGTGTATGGTATTTTGTTTGAAAACACAAGAAATTTCCTCTAATTCTGGTGTTCTAAGGATAGACATACTTTTTCCCTTGCATTGCAAACCGATTTCGTCTAAACTCATACATCAATTCTGCTTATGAGGAGAACAGAATATGACTATCCGAGTCGGTATTGTTGGCACAGGCGGTATTTCACGGGCACACCAGCGGGCTTACACGAGGGTCGGCGGCTTCGAGATCGTCGCCGTGTGCGACATCATCAAAAGTAAGGCAAATGAAGCCGCCGAACAGTGGGGTGTCCCGAAAAAGTACGTTTTTTCAAGTTATAACAAGATGCTCGAAATGGATGAGATCGATACCGTAAGCGTTTGTACCTACAACCAAGGGCACCGGCGTCCGACGGTTGCGGCACTCAACGCTGGTAAACATGTCTTCTGTGAAAAACCGATGGCGGCAACGCTCCCCGATGCGACCGCGATGACCCGCGCAGCGAAAGCGTCAGGCAAAATTTTGCAGATTGGTCTCCATAGCACATTTAATCCGAGACTCCAATTCGCGAAGAAGGTTATCGACGAAGGATTGCTCGGCGATATTTACTATTCCGAGTCCTCGGGAGGCAGACGACGCGGGAATCCCGCGCGCACGTTCATCTATAAAAAGACCGCAGGTGCGGGTGCGATTGTAGACATCGGGGTCTATAACATGCACAATTCGCTGTATGCGATGGGGTACCCAAAACCCGTTCGAGTCTCCGCAATCACTGAGGATTACATCTCGCAGCAAGACCCACAATTCCGAGGTATCATGGATGTCGAAGAGTTCGGGGTCGCATGGGTGCGATTTGAAGATGGCGGCGTGATGGTCTTCAAAATCTCGTGGGCAATCCATCAGGATTCACTCGGTCCGAGTTTCTGTCTCGGTAAAGAAATGGGCATCTCCTTAGATGGACCTGTTGTCTATGCCGATGCATATACAGACGATCTCAAGAAACTGGTGGAATCGGAAGGCTTGACAGCAGTTCCGAACCCACCAGAGGGTATGACCACGATAAGTTTCTCAGGATTCCCAGAGGTTGATGTCTGGGATGCACAGATGACCGCGTTCCGAGAAGCCGTCTTAGCGGATGCTCCTTCTCCGATTCCACCAGAGGGTGTGCTGCTCACAAACGTGATTATGGACGGTATCTTCCGATCACATGAATCGGGTAAAGAGGTAGCAGTGAGAGTCCCGGAGATTTAAGTCTGATTTGGCGAATTTATTATGAGGAGAGACAATATGACTGTCCGAGTCGGTATTATTGGAACAGGTGGCATTTCACGTGCCCACCAGAGCACTTATGAGAAAGTCGGCGGTTTCGAGATTATCGCCGTGTGCGACATCATTAAAAGTAAGGCGAACCAAGCCGCTGAAGAGTGGGGTGTCCCGAAAAAGAACGCATTCTCCAGTTACAACAAGATGCTCGAAATGGACGAGCTCGATGCAGTGAGTGTCTGCACTTACAATCAGGGACACCGTCGCCCCACAGTCGCGGCATTGAACGCCGGTAAACACGTCCTCTGTGAAAAACCCATGGCAGCGACGCTTCCAGATGCGACCGCGATGACCCGCGCAGCAAAGGCATCAGGCAAAATCTTACAAATCGGTCTCAATCCAACGTTTAGCCCGAGACTCCAATTCCTAAGAAAGGCGTTTGATGCGGGATTATTCGGCGACATCTATTATTCCGAATCTGCGGGGTGCAGACGCCGCGGAAACCCGGGGCATACGTTCATTTACAAGAAAACAGCGGGGGCGGGGGCAACCGTCGATATCGGTGTCTACAATATGCACGCTTCTCTGTATGCGATGGGGTATCCGAAACCGGTGCGGGTTTCCGCTATCACAGAGGATTATATCTCAATGCAAGATCCGAGGTTCCGTGGTATCATGGATGTTGAAGAATTCGGTGCGGCGTGGGTGCGCTTTGAAAATGGTGGTGTGATGGTATTCAAAATTTCTTGGGCAGTGCATCAGGATTCACTCGGTGGCAACTTCCATCTTGGGACGAAAGCGGGGTTTTCGTTGGGTGGACCGATTGTTTATGCCGATGCGTATGCCGGTGATCTCAAGAAATTTGTAGAAGCAGAGGGATTAACAGCGGAACCCGACCCACCGGAAGGAATGACAACGATCCGGTTTTCAGGATTTCCACAGGAAGATAACTGGGCAGCACAGATGATAGCATTCCGAGAAGCCGTCAAAGCGGACGCTCCTTCTCCAATTCCACCAGAGGGTGTTCTCCTGACGAACGTGATTATGGATGGTATCTTCCGATCACACGCCGCGGGTAAAGAGGTCGCTGTAAGAGTCCCGGAGATTTAAGCAATATTAGAAAATCAATGTTAGGTTTTCAGGTTTCAAACCGCGCTTACCTTGTTTTCGGACGGATAACAGATATCCGTGCCCGCATCCCGCGCACATCCACTGTTATTTTTTGGGTAACCCTGAGAGAACGCCGCCGCTTCAGTTCATCATCAAGCAGCGTGTCTTGAGAAGTGAGTAGCACCATCCGCCCCCTCGGTCTCAGGACGCGTTCGTACTCCCTAAGACAGTGGTGATATAGATCCGCAAGCTGCGACACGTTTCCGACTGTCTCCCCGAACGGAAGGTTACAAACGATTTTATCAACAGTGTTCGACCCTAACGGCAAATTTTGGGCATCCCAGTGAAAGAATTGGCGCGGCTGATGTTTCCTCCCGAAATTCGACACAGTCGCGTCTAAAGCGTCGATAGAGACATCTCCGCCAATCAAGTAGCGATACCGCTTGATAAACGCACGTTCCAAGAGGATAGTCCCGGCACCGCACATCGCGTCCAAAAAGACATCCTCTGGATGCGGTCGTGAGAGGCGAACCATACTGTATGCCAAAGTCGGTTTGAGGGATGCAGGAATATGCGCCTGTTTATACGGACGTTGCGCCATATCGTTTGGGGAAAGTTTGAGGCTGATGTAGCCATCGTCTCCATGTACCTCTGCCCAAATATCTAAAGCCGATTTTGACGACCCCGCATACCATCCTCGGTCTATCAACGCGCGTTCTACCACACGCTGGAGATCAACGCGTCGGAAGTTGCGTTTTCCTGAAAGCCGACTTGTCACTCGAAACGGCACCCGTTTCCGTGCTTTGATACCTACCTCCCGACAGCACTCAAAAGCCTCCTTGAAATTGAAGCGTGAGAGCGCACCGCTAAATGCCGTTAAGGAACTACGTGAACGGGTCATCTTCGGCATCCGCTTTAGAATGAGAAAGAGATGTTCGGCTGTTCGGAGTGATAGGAGTTCACGCGGGTTACCCGTATATTGGAAGAGAATTCGCTGCGGTTTCCGTTCAAGGATTTTCAGATGTCCCGTATCGCCAAAACGTTCGGATAACTCCTCGCGTGCGATGGTTTCGAGTCCTGCACTTACAGTGATTGCGTAAAGCATTTTTTAATTTTACCTTGCGGATTTTTTAATTTTACCTTGTGGAGGAACAACGCGGATTGGAACTTTGACCTGTCTCTCTCAAATCCACCTGCGCCGATGTTGCAGGCTACCTGTTTGGGTTTAAGGAAGACCTCTTAACCGATTGCTAACTGCTGATGGCTGACGGCTGACTGCCAATAGAGACTACACCTGTTGGGGTTCGGGCCAATTTAAGTGGCGATGCAGGAACCGGAACGTCTTGTCGGAATTAATCTGATGCCCACCATCAAAGAATTCGATCTCTGTCCTATCCGCGATTCCTAACTGAACGTAAAGCCGACGCACGACAGCGAATTCGTGTGCAACCCATTCATCAGGCGCGACACCATCGTCATGCCCACGTTCCACCATAAACGGACGCGGCGCGATCAATCCCGCCATCTCACCGTAGTTGAAGGTATTCCCTAAATCGAATTCTGGCATCTCATACTCGCCTGTGAACATATAACTGTAGCGAGAATGATAGGTCGCATTCTTGACGATCCATTCGTTGAAATCCGCGGAACAGATGGAGCAGGCATAGCGTTCAAGCAGCGCAGGCACACGCATCGCCGTTTTGCCGCCGTAAGATAATCCATAAAATCCGATCCGATCTGCATCAACGAAGGGCTGCTCCGCGAGCCAATCGAGTGTGCGTTCATGTTGACGGACGATCAACGAAAAAAGCGACCATTTTATCGGATTTGCCTTACGTTGAATGACCCGGAAGGCATCTTGACCTATATACGGATTTTGTGGGGCGTAGACGACGAACCCTCTGTCCGCTAACTGGGCGGCATAGGAGTGATAGACGGATTCTATTCTTGGATCGGCGGTATCCTGTGGTCGTCCCTCTAAACCGTGCTGACAGACGACAACGGGACGTTCTTCACCCGGCTGGAGATCGTTTGGAAGGAGCAAAATGCCGTAAGCGAAAACGTCCTGCCAAACATCAAGGACAACTTCGTAGCCTTTCCAGAGGGGTTCATCATAGAGGAGACGCGTCCTTGGGTTCGTAGGCACATCAGGCGGTGGACACTTACCGATAACCTCATCCCAGAAATAGGCTTTGGCATCCACGCACGTCTCTTCCCACCGCGTCAGCGAAGAGGTATCGGTTTTCTCCCAGAAGAACTGTTGTCGCCGCGTTGCTGCTTCCCTCAAAAAACGTTGTGATAAATTCACCAGCTGCATAAACTGCCGCTGCTGACGTGCATCGTAATCAAAATCGTCAACTGCGGTTGAGGAGAGAGGGTAATGGCTATCAATGTGTGCGTTTTCGACACCGAGTCCGGTCAGCAAAGCGGTTAACGTCTCTTCAGACCCCGGCAATCCATCTACAGGAGAAACGAGGTGCAGGGCATCACCGCTGTTAAGCATTTGATAAAAATCGCGAGCATGTTCAAACTCTGACGCTACTGCCTGGATCGGTGGTGATACCAATTGACCGGGCGCAGCACCGCCACGTCCCTCACGCACCTGTGGGGGTCCGGGAACTTCAGGTCCTCGACTTGTTTCGATAACTAACGGACGCGGCGCAATCAGACTCGCAATTTCAGCATCACCAAATTCGTGTAGCAGCCCCCACACACTTCGGTAGATCGGTTCCCGCCAGACCTCCTGCCGAGATTGGAAATATCCACTAACAGCCGTCGCCTGAATCCGCGTATCGACTGCCCCACTGTAGAGCGCAATCAATCCACCTTCACCGTAACCCATTACACCAATCGGAGCATCGGAAAGAGACATCCAGTCCACTAACGATAACACCTTCTGGACTTCATACCCGATGATATGTCTTCCGAGTTCAAATGCCATCCGATAGATGAATTCGCGGTGTGGTTGATTCGTCATCGCACCGAGGGCTGGATTTCCTGAATAGGTATCGTCACGGTTAATGAGAAGTGGGACAACGACACGGCATCCGGCTTTCGCCAAACGTCTCGCAAACTGGGCATTTGCTGGTAATTCATCCGTTACCCCTGCTATCATTTCCGGTGTCCAATCGGCATCGGGCAGTGCAACAATCTGTGCAGTCATTGGGGTGTTATGCTTCGGTTCCAACAAAAGTCCTTCACCCTGCACCTCATCAAAAACCTGCCACCGAACGCGGGAGACAGTGTAATTTTCATCTTCTGTGAGTTGCGCCGAGGTTTTTGTCGTGACACTATAGGTGAGCTCCTCAATCTGTAGCCGTGAATCAAGACAACCGATCCGCTTCCGAAGCCGCGCGCGATTTGGTTCAACAGATCCGGTATACGCATTGTGAGAACTATAATCGCGATTCCACAATCCTGCCCGACCGTCAACAGAATCAGCCACAGCACGAGAGACATACCCATCAAGAGCCTCGACCATCTGTGCGGCAAGGTCGCCGTCTGACGTTAAAGATTCAGTTCCATATAACATTTTAATTTTACCTTGCGGACTTTTTAATTTACCTTGCGGAAGAAGAACGTGCGTTTTTAGACGCGCGTTCTCCCCTGTATATCCGCTTGCACCGTTGTTGCAAGTTACAGTTTTGGTTGTAAGGGAACTCCGATTCCCGACTTCCACTCGTTCCTGCGAAATCCAGTCAGGAATGAATCGAAGAAATTAAATAACGCCGTCTTGTCTGAGCTGTTCTACCTCTTCTGGATGCATTTTCAACAAGTCAGTGAGGATCTCAGTCGTATGTTCACCGAGACTCGGGGCGGGAGCATCTACACTCCCCGGTGTTTCCGAAAGTTTGATTGGCACCCCCGGCACCGCCACTTCACCCGTGATGTCATGCGCAATACGCGTAATCATCTCCCGTGCTTGCACCTGTGGATGACTGACGACTTTATCCATCGCATTGATGGGACCACACGGCACGCCAATCGCACCCAGCGTATCAATCCAGTCATCCGTCTTGCGTTGGGACATAATCTCTGAGAGAATCGGAAACAACGCATCGTGGTTCTCGGTTCGGTCAGCATTCGTTCGGAACCGTTCATCTGAGATGAGTTCCCGACGATTGACGTGATCGCAGAACTTTGCCCAAAGGGTATCGTTTCCGAGTGCGATAATAACGTGTCCATCCGCAGAAGCAAACGCTTCAAAGGGTGTAATCGCTGGATGTCTCGCACCGAGTGGTTTCGGAGCTTCACCTGTGGCAAAATAACGGACAACAGCGTTTTCCAAGACAGCAACAAGACTATCCAACATCGCAACATCGACAAATTGTCCACTCCCCGTTCGATTGCGATGGTGCAATGCGGAGAGGACTCCGATTGACGTGAAAAGGGCAGCCGTTATGTCGCTAATAGAAGTACCGACACGCACGGGCGGTCCGTCCGGTTCTCCCGTAATGCTGATGATACCCCCCATGCCCTGGATAATCATGTCATAAGCACCTTGCTGGGCATAGGGACCCGTCTGTCCAAAACCGGAGCACGCCGCGTAGATAAGCGATGGATGCTCAACTTTCAGCGTATCGTAATCCAGCCCCAATTTTTGCATCGTCCCCGGACGGAAGTTCTCAACGAGGATATCGGTCTGCTTCAATAACTGCTTAAATATCGCCTGTCCACGCTCGGTTTTAAGGTTGAGCGTCACGCTCTGCTTTCCACGATTTACGCTCATGAAATAGAGGCTGAACCCGTTTTTGAAGGGACCGAAATTTCGGGATTCGTCTCCTGTGCCGGGCTGCTCAATCTTGATGACTTCTGCTCCGAGGTCACCAAGGAGCATCGTTGCATACGGACCTGCAAGAACTCGGGTTAAATCCAAAACCTTCATTCCATCGAGTGGACCTGCCATCTGCTATCTCTCCTGTGTACTACAGTTCCGCACCAACAATGAGGCGATATGCCTCGCGGTATTTCTCGCTTGTTTTGGAGATAACAGTCTCCGGCAGTTCAGGCGCAGGCGGTTGTTTGTTCCAGCCGATTTCGGAGAGGTAGTCTCTCACGAACTGCTTATCAAAACTCTGCTGCGGTTTACCGGGTTCATAGAGATCCGCGGGCCAGAACCGGGAAGAGTCCGGCGTGAAGACTTCATCAATAACGATGAGTTTTCCATCGCGTTGCCCGAATTCAAACTTGGTATCGCAGAGGATAATTCCAGCATTTTCGGCGTGTTCACTGGCGGCTCTGAAAAGTGCAAAACTGATTTCAATCAACTGATCCGTCAGTTCGCTACCGACTTCGTTCCGCATCTCCTCAATGGAAATCGGTTCGTCATGTTCGCCCTGTTCGGCTTTGGTCGTTGGCGTGAACAGGAGTTCTGGAAGTCGGTCAGATTCTTGGAGTCCGTCCGGTAGTTTCTGACCACAGATTTCTCCCGTCTTCTGATAGGAGGACCAACCGGAACCGGCGAGGTAACCGCGCACGACACACTCAACATCAACCCGATCGGCTTTATGGACGAGCATAGAGCGTCCTTTTAGAAGTTCTGCATCGGGTTGTAGAGCATCGGGATACGCTTCGACTTCCGTTGAAATGAGATGATTGTCAGCGACGGATTCGGTGTACTTGAACCAGAACTTGGATAAACCGGTTAAGACCTTCCCTTTATCTGGAATGCCGTTCGGCAGCACAACATCAAAGGCGGAAATCCGATCCGTGGAAATGATAAGAAGTTCGTCACCAAGGTCATATAGATCTCGGACTTTCCCACGGTGGAGAGGTGTATAATTTGTTAAATCTGTAGACGTTATAACGTTCTGAGACATATTGTGTTTCTCCTGTATTTAAAAAGTGATCAGTTGCCAGTTATCGGTTATCAGCTAAAGAGGGATCTGGCTTACCAAGTTTATTTTTAAATGATAACCTAACTGACAACTCTTTATTCTTTGAGTAGATCTCGCAGCACGATGGCTGTCCGATTTGTCGTTTCAATTTGGAGCGCCTTGTCTACTTCTTGTGTCGCAGACGCATCTTCACCGAGATAGTAGTAGCACGCCGCCTTAAGCACATAAAGTTCGGCGTTGGAACGATAGTCGTGCCGAAAAAGGTATTGGACATCACCCTGTAGTGCGTTATCAATCGCTCGAATAGCGGATCGGAAGTCGCTTGTATCTTTGTGACGCAAAAATAGCAGATTCGCAAGTCCGACCCATGCGTCCGCATTTGATGGATCGAGTTGCACGGCGTTCTGGAAGGCTTCCTGTGCCAGTGGCGGATTTAGAGATAGACTGAGATGACTCCATCCGACGCCGTTATGCGCATCCGCCAGATTTTCATCGAAGTTAATTGCTCGCTCAAAACTGAGCAATGCCTGTGCATAGTTCCCCGATTCGTAGGAACGCCATCCCAACTCCATGTGATTCAACGCAGTCGACGTATTTGGATCGGGATCACTGGAACACCCACTCAGCATCAGGAAACAGATGGTAAGTAAAGCTGTATATATGAAGTGAACCGTCGTTTTGACCTGAATAGAATGCATCTTACGTTTCCCTTTTTTAATTTTACCTTTACTTCTCCATAAGGTAAAATTATGAACCAAAGCATGTAGTCCGTAATGAAATGGAGGGCGGCTCTAACACAGAAATCTTGAAAGCCCAAACACCGTTATTCCTCCGCAAGGTAAAATTAAAAAATGAAATGGAGAGCGGCTCTAACACAGGAACCCTGAAATCTCAAACATCTTTACTTCTCCGCAAGGTAAAATTAAAAATCGGATTTGAGCGTTGTCAAGAGCGGACTTCGGAGTGCCACAGCAACGGCAATAGCATTTGCAATTATACCAAAACCGAAGATGAAAAGCAAGGTAATTGTGAGGGAAAACCATGGAAAGGAGGGGAGGTGTCCCTGCGAAGCGAAAATCGAGGCAAGTCCAGCGACAATACCGATAAACATTCCAATAACGAGCAGGAAACTACTCTCAAGGAAAAGCATCCGTGAGAGTAACCGCCGTCCGAAACCGAAGGCGCGCAGGGTCGCTAATTCCCCGCGACGTTCGATGATATTTCTGAAAAGGACCAGTGCTAACCCGAAGGTGCCGAGTAGGACTCCTAAACCACCGAGACTTTGAAAAGTGGAGATATAGGTATTTTCAACCGCTCGATAACTCGCCAAACGCGCCGATGCAGACACAAGGTCAAAACCGTAGTCGCCTAATGTTTTCTCTAAGATTTGCGCTGTCTCCTCTCGCAAATCAGGCGGCGTTTTGATGAGAAAAAACTGGTATCCGCTTTGGCTGGGGAAATATTTCGTGAAATTGGACTCAGAAATAATCAACTGGCTTTGGAAAAGACTATTCACAACCGTCTCAAGTTCGAGACGGAGCGGCTTGCCAAATTCATCTTGGACAATAAAATCGTCATCGGGGTTGTGGTGCAAGATCCAACGGAGCGACTTTTCATCGCCAATCGCAGGAACTTTATCGCTTTCAGTAGGTGTCAGATACAAATTGACCCAAGGTGCTTTCCCTAACATCGCATCAGGAGCTCCTAAAATTTGGGGTTTCTGGGGCTGGTAGAGATTCAGGCAACTGACATCTTCACCCGGTAGGACACGAAACGGAATCACCTCCGACGCGCTCAGTAGTTCAGAGGCTTTATCGGAAAAACCGAGTTCAAACCTACCATCCGGTGTATTTAGGTTATGGTGTAACGGAAGCGCAGACTCAGCGACAAAGGCATATTCTGTCTCTGGTGGGGCATCGTGCCGATTTGCGCCAACAGCGACGATGATACAGCAGGCGATACTGATTGTGGCAACACAAGTCTTGCTCCGTCCGGGTTGTCGTGCGGCGTTTCTGATGGCGAACCGCATTCTGTTCAACTGTTTCGGCACATTCTGAGATTTCAGCCATTTATCGAACACCTCTGCCCCTATACCAATAATGAGCAGTGCGACAAACAGTAGACTCACGACAGGCTGCTCTACCCATATACCTATTCCGACCCCAATCGCAGCGACCAACCACCGAAGGAATTTCATCTTCTTCGTTCTATATTTGTCAGTTGCAGTCGCATCAACAAAATCGGTTTTACCTGCAAGGAGCGAAACAGTAGCAGTTCTACCCAACTTGTGGACAGTCAAGCGGATGGAGAGCATCACAACAGATAGTGAGATAATTGCTCCTATCAGCAGACTCCATATACTGACGTGGAGTTCCATAAACGGGGTCCCGATAGCAGGGAGCCACCACGTTTGCAACCCATATATCATCAATTGCGCATACCCGATCGCGAGCAGACAACCGCACAGACTCCCCATACTGGAGATGGTGACACCTTCATAAAGGAATCGGCGACGGATTTTAGTGAGCGGATAGCCAATCGCTTGTAATATACCGATCTCACGCGATCTTTGCTCTACACCGATACGGAAAAGCATCCCCACCAACAGGGCGACAGCAATTATGATAAAGGCACTCAGACTGCTAAAGAGCATCCCGAAATCTGTTGCACCGGTGGAGGCTTGGAGCCCATCAGATTGAGGAGCCATGAATCGGAATCCAATCTGTTCGGGTTGAATCTTTCTGAGGAATTCGGTTTCAAACAGCGTCCGTGTTGCTTGAAGATCTGCGTTTGGCGCGACACCCAACCGAATCGCAGTGAGGTCACCGAACCGGTTTTTCCACAGTTGCTTACCCGTTTCGAGTGAAATGAACGCTTTCGGTGTTGCGCCGTATTCATCCCAATACGCTTCGTCTTTACTGCGAATAAGTGAGTAATCAATCGGAAATGGGGATTCCCACTCAGACATATCAGCGGTATCGTGGATTCCCGGAAAAGTAGGGATGAGGTCTCTATCGGCGGTGATACCTTCAATCGGTAAAATCCCTTTCAGACGGAACAGCGCGGTTTCCGTGATGTATTCTTCTCCAGCACCAACGCGATAGTATGTGACGCTGATCTCCTCCCCGACTTCTACGTCAAGCTCAGTCGCCGTCCATGTATTGAGGATAATTTCAGGATTCTCTAATTTCCCTTGCGGAGAAACAACAACATCTGAAGTTTGAGAGTCTTCTGTGCTCAAGTCACCCTCCATTCCCGCTACGATTTTCGATTCCACTGTAACAGCGTGTTTGTTAAGAAGGTCAGAAAACTCGCCCTTATCGGTAGAGAGTGCGACGATTGTCGAATATGGAACGGTTCTGCCATTAGCGGTAATCGTATTCGCGAGATAGGTGAGCGTCGGAAGCGTTGGGATTCCATTTTCAGCCGCGATTGTTAGCGCGAGATCAGAAAAGATCGGTTTAAGGAGATACTGCTGACTTTGGAGATCAAAGTGAGCATCGTGCCCTCGAATCTCCAAGTCGAGGGCATCCATACCTAATGTGAGATCATCAGACGAAATTGGAACTGTTTCCGCCGTAAATAGGGCGTTTACTCTATCCCCTTGTCCGAGCACGCTTTGTAAAACTGGAAGTGCGATGAAAGCGTTCAACGGAAGACTTTGATGGGCGCGAAGACTAAATCTTCCAGCACTCTCTGTTGGCACAATCTCACTGATAACCAAACGTAGGCTTTGGATAGCCTCGGATGCATCGCGTTCGCCGAGAAGGAATTCTGGGTGGATGTCAGCGGATTGCGGAACATTCACGAGAAGTGTGTCGCCGACTTCGGCGTTCAATTCGTTCTGTAGTGCCTCGTTGATGATAATGGCATTGAAGGTTTGTCCATCTGTTTTTTTCAAGCTTGGCGCGGCATCTTCTTTCCAAAATGCGAAGAAACGCTCTTGGACACCGAGGATGTTCACTCTTGATGCTCGCGTCTGCGTTTGCGGTGCAACGATTGTTCCATTCAGTAAGATTGTTGAAACTGTGTTCTGTCGATCCAGAACGTCTGGGGGAAAAAAGCGGTCAGCAAGGAGGGCATGTTGGATTGTGCCGAGTCGTTCCTTTGTTATGCTCCGCAGGCTTCCTCGCACAGAATCTCCGACAATCAATGCCCCGGCGAGCACACCCGTCGCCACAGCCGTACAAAGCGCGACGATGAGATGTATCTGCCAAAAATATTTGAAGGAACCCCAAGAAAATTTGCGCATAGCCTGTTTAATAGTTTTAACCATCAACTCGTGCCTTTGAAAGATGTAGAAGACGAGTTGATGGTTAAAGTTATCGGATAACCGATACCTCTCTTATGGTGTTTCGAGTGTTAGGTATCCCCGTTGAGGGTGAAAGTGCCATCTGAAAGCTGCAGGTGTTGCTGAAAACGAGAAACGAGTGCAAGGTTGTGTGTGACGACAATGAGCATACTCTGTTCCACGCGGTGCAACTCAAAGAGCAAATTAGCGATAGTTTCGGAAGTAGCAGTATCCAAATTTCCGGTCGGTTCATCGCAGAGAAGAATACTGGGTTGATTGATAAGGGCACGAGCGATCGCAACGCGTTGTCGTTCACCCCCCGAAAGCTCAGCGGGTCGATGCCATGCCCGATGCGCGAGACCAACTCGTTCGAGGAGTTCATGTGCCCGTTGGGTCGCGTCAGTTTTTTCCTCGGAAACGAGTGTCGGGATGAGTACGTTTTCAAGGACGGAATATTGTGGCAGCAGATGATGATCTTGAAATACGAACCCGATGACAGTGTTTCGATATCGCGCCAGTTCAGGTTCAGAGAGCGTAAATGGGTCGGTGTTGTTAATCTCAACCTGTCCACCGGAAGGCTTTTCTAACGTGCCGATGATGTGTAAAAGCGTGCTTTTGCCAGAACCCGATGGACCCGTAATAGCAACAGACGCTCTATTCGTGAAACTAAACGAAATATCCCGTAGGACTTTGACTGCACCAAAATCTTTAGATACATTGGATACCTTCAGCATTTTTTTATTGATGACTCCTCGGTTGTGCCCCATAAAACAGCGGAGTTACACCCCTCGGCAACGGTGAGTATTTCCGATTTTACAAAAAGCGCGTAGCCCGATACGAAGTGGAGGGGTATTTGCGAATCAACGCTGGATTTAGTCTGGAGATAGACTCAATCCGTTCCTTGTATTACATTTGCGCGTGTTGCCTCGCAGTGAGAGTCAACGGGGTGTTTCTTCAGATTTAAGAAACGCTCTTGATGGTTCAGACACACGTTGTTTTTCCGCAAGGAATAATTAAAAAATTTGATCCGCAATGAAATCTGGGATAGGAATCGCGCGTAGTTTCTCATCGGGGTTCGTTACACAACAAACTGTCGTGATCTGTCCGTGCGCGATGTCTTTTCCTTCATGTGTAAAGTGGAATTGGTAGGTGAGGGATTTCGTTCCCTTTTTGATTACTTGCAGGCGAATATCCACTTCATCCTCAAACCGGAGTGGGCTCAAGTATTCACACGAAGCCGCGAGTCGGGGCCATCCGATCTTATCTCCGTTCCACTCGGTAGCAACACTTGTCCCTAAACTCCGGAGGAATTCGTGTTCCGCCGTCTCCATAAAGACAAAAAATCGTGTAAAATGGACGATACCCGCCATATCGGTATCAGCAAACTCAATTTTGCGTTTGGTTCTGTATTCAGTGTGCATGTTGGGAATATATGGCTCTTGACAGTCGGTGGAATGGTGGTCGGTCATTGGGTTTTAGTTAAGAAGTTCTCGTTTAACCAAGCACTCCTGTAACCGACCACCGATAACCACTCAGTTACATTTTTGGATAATCCGGTACATCCTCGTACCGACTCCACGTCTCAGCGTAAATACGCCAGTGTCCATCGGTCGGATCTACCATGAGATTAAGTTTTTTGGTGCCGTAATCGGAGTAAGCAGGTCGACTCCCACTCGCTGGGGTCCCAGTGAATTTTTGTAGAAACTGGACATCTGCCACTGCCCGATCTCCATTAACCTGTAAATTCGAGATAGAAACCTGGATGTCAGCATACATCGTGTTAAGTCTCTTCATCTTGGAGCGGAGTTGTCCTTTTGTAAGATAAACCGAAGTTTCCCTTCCGTCCCTGACGCTCACGCGAGTAATTTGTGCTTCATCCGAATAGATAGACATATAGGTACTCAGGTCCTTTTCTTCCCATGCTGCTTGCCATTTCCCTAACACTTGTCTCACTTTGAGGTGTGTATCCAATGGTGCGTTTCCATCGAAAGTGCCCCCGGATTCCTCTCCAGAAACAGTGTCAACCGCCGGGACATCCGGCGCGAGTGCGATCGCATCAGATACCACATTGATTTGATCGTTCATGATTTTCCATTTTCGTCTGAAAAACCCTTTTTTCTCAATTGTGAGTGTGCGGGTATGGCTCTCAATGACATCACCGCCATTTTGCAAGGTTACCTGAATGTTGTCAACGATGTGACGGTTCTTGGGACGTGGAACAGCAGTATAGGTGGCTCCAGCGAGATCGACAATATGGGTTTGCGACATCAGGTCCTTGGCACGGGCAAAACTTGAAGCGCGTTTTTTCCGAGAGGATTTATCCCATAAGTCAGTATACGCCTTTAAATTCTGAACCTCTAAGGCAGTCTTCCAAGCCATCACGAGCGGGACCACCGGACTATTAGGTTGTTCTGTAATCTCGGGTTTTTGCGTAGGACCAGGCGTTGACACAATAGGCGCGAATTCACTGCCGACGGCCTCCTCCTGAACTATTTTCCACCGCTGTTGAATAATACCTTTCTTTTCAATAACGAGATTCCGCAACTGCTGCTGCGCTTCGCCCGGATAATAAGCCGTGAGAGGAATCCCTTCAATCCGGAAACGGTTCGTATACCGAGGTACTCGATACGGTTGACTGGCACCGCCGAGGTCAACTTCAAAACTTACGTTATCCCTCAGGAGCCTCACAGTACTCTGATACCCCGTATCGGGGCGTTGACGCGCACTTTTCACCCAGAGGGTTTCATACTTTTGCGGGTCGCCAGATTCGAGTGCACTTTTCCATTTCACCAAAAAGGCTGTAGGGGTCTCACTGGAACTCATGAAGATCACAAGAAAGAGAACAAAAGTGATGACGATTGCTGTAATCGCACCACCCCACAGCAGGTTCCGGGGTATAGTGAATTTCTTTTGGTTGTTTTGCTGGTTCTGTGCGTCGTTCACAATTTAACCTCCGCTTCTACAGACATTTTGCTCCGCTGGAGCAAGGAGGGGCATTGTATTTTCTGCCGTGAGACAGAACCTACATACATTTTACACTGCTGGGTATTTTCTGTCGTGAGATAGAATTTGTCTGCAGTCTGTAGCCCAAGTGTCCATAATTAAATAATTAAAAATTTGGTACATTCTCATAAACTTGCCAGATTTCGTGATGAATTCTCCAGTCGTTGCCAACCTGATGCATCCAGACTTCGCGAATCCAAATATTGTAGAGTTCCGTAGCGTTTTCGTCTGCTGCTGGCGTCGACAACCGCGTCAGTCGATGGATACCGATAACACTTTCTCCCTCGACCTCGGTATCAGCCTTCGCTTTGTTCCACGCGTGGGTACTCATCTGGTGAAGATCTGCTTCGAGTTGCTGGAGATCGATTTTACTTCGATGTTCTTTACTCTCGCGAATCACGACTTTGTCGGCAATAATATTAGGTTCATAGTAGGCAAGATGTCCATTAAGGTTGTTTGCATGCCATGCACGCTCCCAATTACGAAGTGCCATCTTACCAGTTGTAATCTGTTCTGAAGAGAGGGAAATTCGGCCCGTCTTCGCGGGATGAAGCTGAGGCTGACTGGCAACATACGCCCGCGCCTCTTGTGCTTTCTGTTTGAGATATTCCGTATGCTTTGCTCCCGCGTTTTGCTGGCTGGCTTCTGCGAGTTTTTCGGTATAGATTTGCGCCTGTTCGCGGAGTTGTCTCTTAAGGGAATCTATCTCAGCGATAACTGTCCGTTTCTGATACCCTTCCTCCTTCACCATTCTGTCAGCAACTTCAAGTTTTCTGCGGAGTTCTGCAACCTCCCTACCGTAATTGCGAATCTCGGTTTCCGCCCTGCGAGCACGTCCCTGAATCTCCCCTAAAGTTTCAGAGAGTTGTGCCACTTGTTCCCCGTATGCTGCCCGTGTATCGCCGAGCTCACGATTCTCTTTCTGGAGGTCGCGAACGGTCTGTTTCAATTGCTTCTCAGCACTCTGAATGTCTTGCATTTGGGATTGAAGCCCTGTAAGTTCTTCCTTTTTTCTGTTAACAGCCTCGCGGAGTGTCTCTACCTCCGCCTCACTCTGAAGTATAGATGCATTCAATTCCGAGTTTTTAGTGATATTAACGGAATTCATTCGAGCAAGTGTGGCATCAGCTATCGCTTGATACGCGAGGCGGAGCGCATCGTTACCGTTTTTCTCATCGAGTGCCGTTTTCGCTGCCTCAAGATTAGCTTCCGCGGATTGAAATAAATCAGAAGCGAGTGTGGGTGCGTCAGCCTCCAGTGCCGCTGCAATAGCCATCTCAGCGTCCGCTATTACGGTATCAACTGTTGACGTTTCTATTTTTCCAAGTTTTCCGCCACATCCTACTAAACCCAACAAAACGAGGAACATCCCAATGAATAAAATCCGACTGGGTGCGACGTTCCTTCTCCGTGCTAAAGCGATGAACCGTTTCATTTTGTAACTCCTTTTACTTATTTTTTTACGTAGATGGTTCAATTGCCATTTTCCTTTTGATTACATAGCATCGCTGTAATACCGGGAAGAAGAGAGATCTGATGACCTTTCTTCCGAAATTTCTAAACAGAAGCACTGCGACCCGCAAAAATTGAGGTGCGCGATGTGCTTTCAACTCACCCTTAGTTTCTAAAAAACAACTACTCTTTGATAATAAGCCTGTCTTCTCATGCGTCAAATACAGACAAAACCAAAGCTTCAGGTTGGACAGATGTGGATTTCATATGCGCGAGCGCGTTCTTGATTGTAGATGCCCGTGCCTTACCAACCCCATCAACCACTTGGAGTTCACTCACAGCGGCTGTGTTCACCTGATCCAATGTCTTAAATTTATGAACGATATTTTCAATAATACTGAAGGGAATGCGAGGGACCCGACTGAGCATTCGATACCCGCGCGGTTCAAGCACCTCGAAAGTGTTACGCACATCACGCGAATACCCTAAAGCTTCACTAATGTTACTCTGGTCAGCGAGGCTGTGTGTATCAAGCCCCGAAATTGCTTCAAATGCTTCAGACGCGTCGCGTAAACTCTCATGATAGTAATCTTTTATAATCAGAAGTCCACTCTCAATTTCAGTTGTGAGTTCGGGAATAACATACTGTAGAGATTGCGCTTGTGTGCCTAACTCAATCCTGTAACGGTCCAATTCCTGCTCAGCGCGGCGAACACGTTCACACAATTGGATAGCGGAAACGACATCCGCTAAGGTGACATTCCCACTGAGTTCACTCCAATTCAGGATAGCAACGGCATTTTGCAGTGCTTTGAGATGCTGGGTCAGCACGAGCATCGTTTGATTCGCACCGGAAAGCAGTGTAGGACGTTCTCGGAAAATATAGTGCTGATCTTTGAGATAAAGGGTGAGTGTATTGCGACTTCGTGATACGGCAAGGACACTATGTTCAGACTCTCTCGCGAATTTATCCGCTGTCCGGTGGCGGAGCCCCGTTTCATTAGACGGAATCGTCGGGCTGGTTCTCAACGTTACATTCGCACGCACGATGCGTTTTATATCTTCGGAAAGAATAATCGCGCCATCCATCTTCGACAACTCATATAAGTTTGTCGGTGTATATGGGCAATTAATCCGAAATCCGCCTTCTGTCAAATCCAGAATCTCTGGCGTATCACCCAAGACGATAAGTCCACCGGTCTTACTTTGGATGATATAATCAATACCTTCCCTGAGATAAGTTCCCGGCGATAGCAGCTTCAGTGCTTCAAAGAGTTCGCATGTTTTTTCATTTTCCGTTGAGATGCTTCGCACTGCAACCACCTCCTACATTAACCCAAGTTGCTACGAATGGGTTTCGCATGTTTGAAGAACCCTTTTCAGCACCTTTCTTCACCCCAGAGGGGTGGCATGTCTATAGAAAATCGTGTGTTCAACC